>JBDUBS010000289.1:0-1674 GCA_040003875.1 Acidimicrobiia bacterium
GGCCACGCGCTCCTGCTCGACTGCGAGCACCTGACGGTCGAACCGCTCCCCGTGCCCCCGGATCTCGCGGTGCTCGTGATCCATTCGGGCCTGCCCCGTGAACTCGCCGACAGCGAGTACGCCCAGCGCAGGCACGCGTGCGAGGCCGCAGCCGCGCGCATTGGCGTCCCAACGTTGCGTCACGCCACCCTCGACCAGGTCAGTGACGACCCGATCGCCCGCCACGTGGTCACCGAGAACGCCCGGGTCCTCGAGTTCGCGACCGCCCTCCGCGCCGGCGATCCCGATCCGCTCGGACCGATCCTGATGGCCGGACACGCCAGCCTCAGGGACGACTTTCGGGTCTCCACCCCCGAGCTCGACCTCCTCGTGCTCGCCTTCATTGAACACGGTGCGACGGGCGCCCGGCTCACCGGTGCGGGATTCGGGGGCTGCGTGGTCGCGTTGGCCCCGCGAGACCACGCAGAGCCCTGTTTGACGGGAGCGATGCGGTCCTACGAGATCCGTACCCGGCTGCAACCGGTCGGATTCGAGGCCCGAGCCTCCCGCGGGGCCGCGATCCTGGGCTGATCGCGCCTCCACTTCCCTCAAGACGCATCGAGTTCGGGCCGATGCTTCAGGTACGACTCACCGTGGGTCCGAGGGCTGGGGCACGAGGTTGCGATGGAAGTGGACGAGGGAGCGACGGGGGTCGATCCAGCATCACGCGCCGTCGCGCCGGAGGTCACGCCGGTGCTCGCGCCCGTCGCCGACCCGATTCGCACTTCCGGACCTTCGATCGCAGTCGCCGCGGCGTGCGCCGTCTGGGTCGCCGCCGACGCGCTGCGCCTGCTCGGCCCCCTGACCAACTCGTCGTTCGTTCTCCTCACCGTCGTCGCCCTGTCGTCGACGGTGATCGCGGTCCGCCGCAACCAACCGCGCGCCAAGCTCCCCTGGCTGCTCATCGCGACGGGCTTCTGCTTCTTCCTCGCCGGTGGCATCGCGCGTGAGGCACTCGACACACTCGGCAACCTCACCGCACATCGATCGCTCCTGCCCGACCTCCTCACGATCCCCGGATACATTTTCGCCGGCTGCGGTCTGCTGGGCATCGCCTTCGCCCGCAGGGACGGCATCGCGAAGAGCATCGATCTGATCCTCGACGCGACGGTCGCGGCCCTTGCGGCCATGACCGTCGGCTGGTTGTTCCTCATCAACCCGGCGGTCTTCAGCCATCACGTGCCGCTGACGGTGCGGCTCGTGCTGTCGCTCTACACGCCGCTCTCGACGTTCCTCGTGGCGATCACCGCGAGCCTCGCGTTCTCCGCGGGTCGTCAGCGCGTCGTGTCGAGTCGCCTCCTTCTCGCTGGTATGGCGTTCTTCCTCTGCGGCGACGTCGTGTACATGCTGCTCGAGACCGGCGCGTTGCCGTTGACAGCGCACCTGGTCGACATTCCGTACGCACTCGCATACATCTGCTTCATCGCATGCGTGCTCCACCCGTCGATGGTGCACCAGACCGACATCGTCCCCGCATCCGAGAGCGCGCCGACCATCGGTCGCCTCGCGATCATCGCGGTGGCGCTCGCGGTGCCCGCCTTCGTGACGATCACCCAGGTCGACGCGCCCGGCGAGGACCGGGTCGCCCTCGCCATCATCGTCATGTCGCTCACGACCGCGGCAGCACTCCTCACC
>JBDUBS010000430.1:0-1673 GCA_040003875.1 Acidimicrobiia bacterium
GACCTTGCGCCAGATCGCGATCTGGCGACTCCCACCGGCGAGCACGAGTGGCAGGGGCTCCTGTCGATGCCGGGCCGCGACCACGTCGGCGGCGCGACGCGCCCGGACCGCGCTGCGGGCCCGGCGACCGCGGTCAGCCTCGCGGCCGAACGCGAAGGACCGATCGCCCCGCCCTTCGCGACCCGATGAGGACGAGAAACCTTCGAGCAGCACCTCCGCGAGTTGTCCGGACCAGCCTTCGAGGACCCGCACGTGGCGGTCGGAAGCGACGACGACGCGCACTCGCGGGTGACGGGCCAACGACCGTACGAGGTCACGGGTGGCGAACGTTGGGTCGACGACCACGCGATCGACGACCGAAAGCGGGAGGACGACCGCGGCGTCGTGGTCGTCGGACGCGTACAGCGCGATGGCGCGACCCGTCCGCTGACCGCGCGTTTCCTCGGCGAGCCGATGTAGGCGGGCCAACACCGGTTCGGTGATGCAGTGCGGCGCCTCCGCCACCATGCGGCGACCCGCCGCGGTCACCAGGCGGTCGAGTTGCGCGGCGTCCCGAGTGCTCATCCGAGCCGCCGGTGCAGTGGTCATGAGGACCGACGCACAGGGATAGGCCCGGATCGCCTGGAGCCGCCCGACGAGTACGTCGTCGAGCAGCGCGGCACCGCGTTGGTCCGCGCCCGACGGCTCCGGAGGGCTCACGGCGACGCCGAGCGCGCGCCGGATCCGACGAGGTCGGCGAAAGTCACGAGTGGGGGGACGGTCCATGATGCAGCCTCCGGTTCGGGGTGGGATGGGAAGAGTCGGGTGTCCGAGAAGCAGGGCGCTCGGTGGTGGCAGACGGGCCATCGGGATCGCGCCGGTCGGCGCGCAGACTGAGGACGATCGTCACGGTCAGGACCGTCGCGATCACGGCAAGACTGATGGACGACGACAGGTGTACGACGTCGACGAGGATCATCTTCACGCCGACGAACGCCAGGACCACGCCCAGGCCGCGGTCGAGGAACCGGAACCGGTCGGCCATCCCGGCGAGACAGAAATACAGCGCTCGCAATCCGAGGATCGCGAAGGCGTTCGACGTGAACACGATGAACGGCTCCTGAGACACCGCCAGGATGGCCGGGATCGAGTCGACCGCGAAGATGACGTCCGTCGTTTCGATGAGCACGAGGACCACGAAGAGCGGAGTCGCCAGCCACACGCCGGTCCGACGGGTGAACAGGCGTTGCCCGTCGTAGTCGTCGGTCGTCGGAACCAGACGACGCACGACGCGCAACACCACGTTGCGCTCGGGGTGGACCGTCGGACCCTGGTGGCGCGCGATTCTGATCGCAGTCACGATGAGGAATGCGCCGAACACGTAAAGAATCCAGTCGAAGGCCTCGAGCAGGCTGACCCCGGCGAAGATGAACCCGGCGCGCAGGACGAGAGCGCCGAAGATGCCCCAGAACAACACGCGGAACTGATAGCGGTCCGGGACGCCAAAGCTGGCGAAGATGATCGCCCACACGAACACGTTGTCGATCGAGAGGCTCTTCTCGATCAGGTATCCGGAGAGGTACTCACCGGCGGCAGCCCCGCCGGCCGTCCAGGCGAGCACGCCGGCAAACGACATCCCAATGGCGATCCACACCCCGGACTCGATCGCGGCGGCGCGGAACGTGACCGCATGG
>JBDUBS010000571.1:0-5535 GCA_040003875.1 Acidimicrobiia bacterium
GCGGACCGAACCGCGAGTACGCGTCGATCAAGTTCTTCCTGTTCACGCTGTTCGGGTCCGCGTTGATGTTGTTGGGATTCCTGGCGCTCTTCTTCCTGCAGGGCTCGTTCCAGATCCCGGCCCTGGCGGCGATGGGCGACGGCAACCTGGCCGAGACCACCCGCAACCTGATCTTCGGTGCTCTGTTCCTCGGCTTTGCGATCAAGGTGCCGATGTTCCCGTTCCATACGTGGCTCCCCGATGCCCACACCGAAGCACCCACCGTGGGCTCGGTGCTCCTGGCCGCGATCCTGCTGAAGCTCGGCACGTACGGGTTCATCCGGATCGCGATCCCGCTCCTGCCCCATGCCGCGATCAAGTGGGCGCCGTGGATCGGTGGGCTGGCCGTCATCGGCATCATCTACGGCGCGCTGTGCTGTCTGGCCCAGACCGACATGAAGCGGTTGATCGCGTTCTCGTCGGTGGCCCACATGGGCTTCGTGATGCTCGGCATCGCCACCCTCACCAGCTTCGGCATCAACGCCGCGATCTTCGGCATGGTGGCCCACGGCCTGATCACCGGCATGCTCTTCTTCATCGGCGGGTCGGTGCAACACACGTTCGGTACCCGGGAGATGAGCCGCCTCGGTGGCCTGCTCAAACAGGCACCGAAGATGGGCTGGGTGTTCGGCTTCTGTGCGATGGCGTCGCTCGGTCTGCCCGGCCTCGCCGGATTCTGGGGCGAGTTCCCGGCGGTGCTCTCCGCGTACCAGCCGGCGCCCGGTCTCTCCGATGCGCTGTTCCGCACCTTCATGGTGATCGCGGCCATCGGTACCGTGCTCGCGGCCGGCTACCTGCTCTGGATGTTCCAGCGGGTCGCATTCGGTGAGCCCAAGCCCGAGTTCGCGGACGCGCACATCCACGACGTCTCCACGATGGAGTGGATCGCGTGGACGCCCATCCTGCTGTTGATCGTCGTGCTCGGCGTCTACCCCGACACCATCTTCTCGTTGACCAACGACGGCGCCACCCACATCGCGAACCTCGTCAAAGCGGTCGGCGGGTGAGCGCGTGAGCGACGCCATCATCTCCATGTACCGCTCACCCGGTGGGCGGAGCGGGGCCACCCCGGCCCGGCGGGTAGGGCTAAGAGGGGATAGCCAGTGAACCCCGGTTGGGACTTTCATGCGATCGCGCCGCTGATCATCATCACGGCGACGATCGTCGCGGTGCTGATCGCCGACTTCTTCTTCGAATATCGCGGTCGGTTCCAGACCCAGCAGATCGCGTCGTTCGGCGTCCTGGCCGCCAGCATCCCGATCATCACGCTGGCCGTCGACGGCGGCACGCGGTCGATGTTCGGCGGCGGTTTCCAGGTTGACGACTACTCCCTCGTCTGGCAGGGCTTCTTCCTCGCCGCGACCTACGTGAGCATGCTGGTCTCGGTCGACTACATCGGCGACGGCGACTACTACCAGGGTGAGTTCTACGTCCTGATGCTCACGTCGTTGCTCGGCATGCTCGTGATGGCAAGCTCCCGCGACCTCATCTCGATCTTCGTGGCGTTGGAGACGATCTCCATACCCACCTTCGTACTCGCCGGTTGGCGCAAACACGATCCGAAGTCCAACGAGGCGGCGATCAAGTACTACCTGATCGGCGTGATGTCGTCGGCCGTGATGCTCTACGGCATGTCGCTCGTGTTCGGCCTGACCGGGTCCACCTTGCTCTCGGAAATCGCGGCGAAGGTCGGACGGATCGACGAACCGCTCCTGCTCGTCGCCGGGTTCCTCACCATCGTCGGCTTCGCGTTCAAAGTGAGCGCCATGCCGTTCCACTTCTGGACGCCCGACACCTACGAAGGCGCCCCGACGCCGGTCACCGCATTCCTCTCGGTCGCGTCGAAGGCCGGCGGATTCGTCGCGCTCCTCTCCGTCGTGATCTTCGGGTTCTTCCCGAACGCCGACATGTGGCAGCCGGTCATCTGGGGGCTGGCCGCGGCTTCCATGATTCTCGGCAACCTCGTCGCGCTGCGCCAGACCAACATCGTGCGGATGCTGGCGTACTCGTCGGTGGCCCAGGCCGGGTTCATCCTCGTGCCGTTCGCGGTCGCGGCCGACGGGGGCGCGGCCCGTAGCTCGGTCGAAGCCGTCGTCATCTACATCTTGATCTACGGCGCGATGAACCTCGGGGCCTTCGCGGTCGTGATCGCGCTGGCCCGTCGTACCCGATCGGGTGAGATTGCGAGCTACGCCGGACTCGGTCAGTACGCGCCGGCGATGGCGCTCGTCATGTCGGCCTTCATGTTCTCGCTGGCCGGCGTGCCCCCGTTTGCGGGTTGGTTCGCCAAGTTCGCGATGTTCCGTGCGGTGTTCGATGCCAACACTCCGGCCGCCACCGTCCTCGGTGTGCTGGCCGCGGTGAGTTCGGTGATCGCGTTCTTCTATTACGCAAGGGTCGCGCGGGAGATCTGGTTCCATCCGGTGGCCGAGGGCGTGGACGCCTCTCCGATCCGTACGCCCGTCGCGTTGAACGCCGCGGTCGTGCTCTGTGCTGTGATCGTGCTCGTGATCGGTGTGTACCCGCAACTCTTCGCCCGGCTCGGCGAACTCGCCGCCGGCGGTTAGGCCACGGACTCGGGCTCGAGCGACACGACACCGGCGCGTTCGCTCATCGGCGAACGGATCCACCGCGAGGGGCCGATTCGGTTCGGGGCCTTCCTCGAACTCTCGCTCTACGGGCCCGGCGGGTTCTTCGCCCGGGGGGCCGGCGCCGGCCGTGCGGGTCAGGACTTCATCACCAGCCCGGAGGTGGGCCCGCTCTTCGGCATCTGTGTCGGGCGGGCCCTCGACGCCGAGTGGGTCAGGCAGGGCCGACCCGATCCGTTCGTCGTCGTCGAAGCCGGCGCGGGCAACGGCCGGTTGGCACGCGAGGTCCTCCGGTCCGAGCCCGCCTGTTCGCCGGCGCTGCATTACGTGCTCGTCGAGCGCAGCGAGGTCTTACGTGCCGAGCAGACGCTGAAACTTCCCATCGAGCCGCAATCCGACGTCCTCGGCCCCGGACGCGTCGAACCGGGTGAGGATGCGCCGGTTCCAGTCGACGGCCTCGGTCCCATCGTGAGCGCCCTCGACGCTTTGCCCGCTCGGCCGGTGGACGGCGTCGTCCTCGCGAACGAACTCCTCGACAACCTCGCGTTCGAGATCGTGGTGCGGACCGACGCAGGGTGGTCCGAGGTGCGGGTCGGACTCGAGGGCGAGCGTTGCGTCGAGGTGCTCGTCCCTGCGGCAGACGATCTCCTCCGCTGGGTCAGCGCGGTCGACGCGCCGGTTGGTACGCGCCTCCCCGTTGCCGCCGAGATGGTCGAGTGGATCGTGCGTGCCGCCGCGTGCCTCCGACGGGGTGCGGTGGTCGTACTCGACTACGTCGCGGACTGGTCGGAGCTGGTCGCGCGCGATGGTGGGTGGCTGCGCACCTATGCCGGTCACGAACGTGGGCACGATCCCCTGGTCGATCCGGGCTCACGCGACATCACCGCCGACGTGCCGCTCGAGATGGTGCTGCGGGCCGCCCATCGGGCCGGGCTCACGGCGGTGGGAACGAACCGCCAGGCGGAATGGCTCCGTGACCTGGGCATCGACGAGCTCGTCGCCGCCGGCGCGGCCGCGTGGCAGGCCGGTGCCGCGAGCCCTGATCTCGCGGCGATCGTGGGCCGGAGCCGGGGGACTGAGGCGGCGGTCCTCACCGCGTCGCCCGGCCTCGGCGCGCACACGGTGCTGACCTTCACGAAACCGTGACCGGTTCCCGCGCGAGGCTCCGTTCGTCGACCGCGGAACGGCCATCGGGGCGATAGACGAATGGTGGTGTCCGGGTAGCCTCCGAACGGCGGCACACGAAACGGGGGACCCATGGCGGACGTGACACTCGAGGCACTGGCGGACGAACAACGGGTGTTCCCGCCGTCACCGGAGTTCGCGGCGAATGCGCTGGTGGCCGACCAATCGATGCACGACCGGGCCACGGCCGACCCGACGGCGTTCTGGGCCGAGCAGGCTCGCGACCTGCTGCATTGGGACCAGGATTTCACCTCGGTGTGCGAGTGGGACCTGCCCTTCGCGAGATGGTTCTCCGACGGGCAACTCAACGTTTCGTACAACTGCCTCGACCGCCACGTCGAGGCCGGCCATGGCGACCAGGTCGCGATCTTGTGGGAGGGCGAACCCGGTGACTCCCGCGAGATCACCTACGCCGAACTGCTCGACGAGGTGGCCCGCACCGCCAACGCGCTGAAGTCCTTCGGCGTCGTCAAGGGCGACCGCGTCGCGATCTACATGGGTATGGTGCCCGAACTCCCCGTGGCGATGCTGGCGTGCGCGCGCATCGGCGCTGCCCATTCCGTCGTGTTCGGGGGCTTCACTGCCGACTCGCTTCGTGACCGGATCAACGACGCGGCGGCCAAGGTTCTCGTCACCGCCGACGGTGCGTGGCGGCGCGGCGGCATCGTCGGGTTGAAGCAGATCGCCGACGACGCGATGGCCGAGACGCCGTCGATCGAGAAGTGTCTGGTGCTGCGGCGCACGGAACAGCACGTCGAGATGACCGCCGACCGCGACGTGTGGTGGCACGACATCGTGCCGGGCCAGTCGGCCGACTGTCCCCCGGAGTCGATGAACGCCGAGGACCTGCTGTTCATCCTCTACACGAGCGGCACGACCGGCAGGCCCAAGGGCATCATGCACACGACCGGCGGATATCTCACCCAGGTCGCGTTCACGTTCAAGTACGTCTTCGACATCCACCCCGACTCGGATGTGTTCTGGTGCACCGCCGACTGCGGTTGGGTGACCGGCCACTCCTACATCGTCTACGGACCGCTGGCGAACCGCGCGACAAGTGTGATGTACGAGGGCACGCCCGACCACCCGGCCAAGGACCGCTTCTGGTCCATCGTCGAGAAGTACGGCGTGACGATCCTCTACACCGCGCCCACCGCCATCCGAACGTTCATGAAGTGGGGGGCCGAGTTCCCGGCATCGCACGACCTGTCGTCGCTTCGGCTCCTCGGCTCCGTCGGTGAGCCGATCAACCCCGAGGCGTGGATCTGGTACTCCGAACACATCGGTCACGACACCTGTCCCGTGGTCGACACGTGGTGGCAGACCGAAACCGGCGCCATCATGATCAGTCCGCTTCCGGGCGCGACGGTGGCCAAGCCGGGAAGTGCGACCTTCCCGCTGCCGGGCATCGGCGCGGAGATCGTGAACGACGACGGCCGGCCGGTGGGCATCCCCGGCGGGGGCTACCTCACCCTCACCCAACCGTGGCCGTCGATGTTGCGCGGGATCTGGGGCGACCCCGAGCGCTACCGGGAGACCTATTGGTCGCGCTTCGACGGTCGGTACTTCGCCGGCGATGGCGCCAAGACCGACACCGACGGCTACTTCTGGCTCCTCGGCCGGGTCGACGACATCATGCTCGTCGCCGGCCACAACATCTCCACCACCGAGGTCGAGTCCGCGTTGGTCGATCACCCGTCGGTTGCCGAAGCTGCGGTCGTCG
>JBDUBS010000463.1:0-1669 GCA_040003875.1 Acidimicrobiia bacterium
GTGCTCGCCGCGTGCGCCGACGGTGGAACCGACCCCTACTCGTGGCTGGCCGCCGCAGTCCCCGAATCGAGCGCATGCCTCGATCTCGCGTGCGGCAGTGCCCCGATGGAACCACTGATCGCGGGTTTGTGGATCGGCATCGACCTCGCAGCCTCAGAGCTCGCACTCGCCCGGGCTCGGCGTGGCGATGCGCCGCTGATCCGCGCTGATGCCACTGAGCTGCCGCTGCGCACGGGAGGTTGCGAGAGCGCGGTCTGCGTCATGGCGTTGATGGCCATCCCCGAGCTCGAGTCGGCGCTCGCCGAGCTGACGCGCGTCGTCCGCCCCGGTTCGACCCTGACGTTCCTGCTCCCGGCGGTCCGACCGCTCCCGCCCCGCGATCGGCTCCGCTACCTACGACTGCTCGCCGCGCTCCGGCGCACGAGCCTCACCTATCCCCGACCGGATGTCCTTGGTCGTCCCGCCCGATTCCTCACCCGCGCGGGATTCATCGTCGAGGCGGACAAGGTGCGGACCTTCAGATACCCGATCGTCGATGCTCGGGCCGCGGACACGCTGGTGGACTCCCTCTACCTACCGGCGACCGCTCACGATCGCGTCGAGGCCGCGCGCCGAGTCGCGCGACGTTGGGTCGGCTCGGACATCGGGATCCCGCTCCGTCGAGTCGTCGTCACCCCAGACCCTGCATAAGGGATCTCCTCCCGCCGAGGACTGACGGTGGCGTATCAAACCGTGATCTCACAGCAGTGTTCCGCGACTCGTAAGGACTCGCGCCCAGTCGCGAAGTGTCGCCTGCGTAGCATCTATGCGCAGATGTTCGACGTCCCCTTCGCATTCGCCTTCGGTGCCGGCATGATCGCCACGGTCAATCCGTGCGGGTTCGCGATGCTGCCGGCGTACTTGGGCTTCTTTGTCGGTACGGACACGGGATCCGTCGGTAGCTCAGCCCGGATCCGCCGGATCTTGGCCGTGAGCGGGATGATGACGCTCGGGTTCGTCGTGGTGTTCGGCGCCGTCGGGCTGCTGGTCCAGACGGTCGCGTCGGGAATCGACGAGCAACTGTCCAAGGTCACCGTCGTGGTCGGCGTCGTGTTGACCGGCTTGGGCGTGTGGTTGGTCACCGGACACGCGATCCGGGGGCTGGGCGTGCGGCTCGATCGCGGGGGACGCGACCGGACGCTCACCTCGATGTTCGTGTACGGACTCTCCTACGCGATCGCCTCCCTCTCGTGCACGCTGGGTCCGTTCCTGGTCGCCCTCACCCCGACCTTCCGGAATCACGGCACGGCCGCCGGCGTCACCGCGTTTCTTGCGTACGGCCTCGGCATGGGCGCGGTCGTGACCGCGGTGACGTTGGTCGTCGGACTGGCCAAGGCGGGGGTGCTCGAACGCATTCGCCGCGCCGGGCCTTGGGTCAATCGCGTATCAGGCGTGCTGCTGGTCTTCGCCGGCCTGTACGTGACCTGGTACGGGATCTGGGAGTTGCAAGGGAACTTCGATGCCGACCCCATCATCGACGGCGCGAGCAACATCCAGGTCTGGCTCACCGAGCGCGTGGACGGACTCCCCAGGGTGCCCATCGCGATCGGCCTCCTGATCCTGGTGGCGTGGGCACTCGTCGTCGGGATCCGGCGACGAGGATCGACTCCCCCGCCGCCGATCCAACCCG
>JBDUBS010000118.1:0-5521 GCA_040003875.1 Acidimicrobiia bacterium
CGCACCGGGTTGCGCCGTGACTCGTTCGTCGGGTCGCAGCGACTGCTTGAGGTCCATGACGGCACGGGCCGGGTGGCGGGGAGTCGCGTTGTCGAGGTAGCCCGGCTGGGCGATCGCGGCCACGCGGTCGTACAACCGGTTCGACCCGGTTGGCAGCGGGGGAGCGACCCCGCGCTCGAGGCCGCCGAGCTGTCCCGGCGCCGCTCCGATGACCTCGGTCAGGGCGAAGCGCTCGACCGGTGTCTCGATCACGTCGACCCCGATGGCGATGATGACGTCGAACCGGTCGAAACCGAGCAGCAGGAAGTCGTCGCGTTGGAGGCCGCACGTACCCATGTGGTGCGGGCTGTCCCAGGCGTAGATCCCCTTCGCGCCCCAGGTGTTCGCCACCGGCGCGCCGATGCGGTCGGCCAGCGCATGGATGCCGGGCTGATCGAGCACGGCGTCCGGACCGGCGAGGATGACAATGCGCGTCGATGCGTCACCGAGGTCAGGAGCGTGCGGCTCGTACCCCGTGTCGAAGCCAGCGGGCGTCGGTCGAACAGCGACCGGCGCGGCTACGTCGGCGAAGTGTGATGCGACATCGTTGGAAAGTGGCCGGAGGAGTTCGGCGAGCGACACGAGGCGATGCTCCCACAACGCGTCGGGGCGGGGTTGGGTAACGTCCGCGGTCGTGAGCCGTCGAGTGTGTGTCGTGGGGGTGGGACTGGCCGACGGTCCCAAGACCCCAGAGCTCAGCGCGCTGATGTTGCAGGCGCAGGCGTTCGGACGCGCGGTCAAGGACTCCGGGCTCACCAAACGCGAGATCGACGGGCTCGCGTCGGCGGGGTACGGCGGGATGCACGAGGTGCAACTCGCCGAGTATCTCGGGCTCACGCCCCACTGGCTCGACTCGACGAGCTGCGGGGGTTCGAGCTTCGAGTTCCACACGCAGCACGCGTACCGGGCGATCCAGGCCGGCGACGTCGACACCGTCGCCATCGTCTACGGCAACAACGAACTGTCTGCCGCCGGTCGTTCGCTCGGCACCGGGCGCGCCGGTGGTGGTGGTGCGAACGCGATGCCCTACCCGATGAGCTGGGAGTTTCCCACCGGGCTCACGCTCATCGGTGCGTACGCCATGGCCGCCCAGCGCCACATGCACCAGTACGGCACCACGCGCGAACAGCTCGCGTCGATCTCGGTGCAGACCCGCGAGCACGCAGCCCGCAATCCGAACGCGATGTATCGGGAACCCATCACGATCGACGACGTGCTGAACTCGAAACTCGTTGCCGACCCGCTGCACAAGCTCGACAGTTGTGTGATCTCCGACGGTGGGTGCGCCATCATCCTCACGACCGAGGAGCGGGCCAAGGCACTCGGCCGTCCGCTCGTCTACGTGCGCGGTGCGGCGAGCGGGATGACGCACCATTCGATCCAGGCGATGCCCGACCTCACCGTCACCGCGGGTGCGTTCACGGGGCCGAAGGCATTCGCCGAGGCCGGTATCACCCCGACCGATGTCGACACCTTCCAGATGTACGACTCGTTCACGTACACCGTGCTGGTGTGTCTCGAGGACCTCGGGTTCGCGCCCAAGGGCGAGGGGGGCCCGTTCGCCGCGTCGGGTGCCCTCCGCCTCGGCGGCGCGTTGCCCACCAACACCGACGGCGGCGGGCTCTCCGCCACGCACCCGGGCATGCGCGGGTTGTTCCTCCTCTGCGAGGCCGCCCGACAGCTGCGCGGTGAGGCGGGCGACAGCCAGGTCGACGGCGCGGAGATTGCAGTCGCACACGGGAGTGGGGGCTGGCTGTCGACGATGGGGACCGTCGTGCTCGGGACCGAGCCGGCATGAGCGACCCCGGCACGAGTGAGAAGGGCACGAGCGACGGCGAGGTGCCGAAGTTCCTGATCCCACGGATCTCACCGGAGGCGGCCGAGTTCTACGCAGGGACGGTACGCGGCGAACTCCGGGTTCAACGATGCCTCGAGTGCGGACTGCACCATCACTACCCGCGTCTCGCGTGCCCGCACTGTGGCTCCGACGCGTTGGAGTGGGTGACCGCGTCGGGAAAGGGAACGGTGTACTCGTTCACCGTGATCCGCCAACAGGGGATTCCGCCGTTCAACGAGCAGGTGCCGTTCGTCGTGGCGTTGGTGGATCTCGACGAACCCGGCGCACGGCTCATCGCACAGATGCCGACGACCATCCCCGAGGACGCCGTCGTGGGTATGAGGGTGCACGCAACGTTCAAGCCCGCCAGCGACGCCGTCGCGTTCGTCGAGTTCGGTCCCGATGTCTGACGTCGAGGCCGACGCGCTCGCCCTCGACGGCCGTTCCCTCGGCCATCGCGGTGCCCAGACCCGCGCCCGCCTGCTCGATGCCACCGCCCGGCTCCTCGAGGACAACGGACTCCGAGAGCTACGCGTCGTCGACATTGCACGCGCCGTGGACCTCTCGCCCGCGACCTTCTACCAGTATTTCGGCGACGTCGAAGCGGCCGTGCTGGCACTCTCGATCGCGGTGGGCGAGGAGACGTCGTCGCTCGGCGACCTGCTGGCCGAGGACTGGAGCCGGCCCGACGGTCTGCGGTTCGCCCGGCAGCTGGTCGAGGACTTCATCACCAACTGGGACGAGCACCGCGCGGTGCTGCGGACCCGGAACCTCGCGGCGCAAGAAGGCGACGAACGGTTCCGTGAGGTGCGCAACGATTCGCTGCGGCCGCTCACGGAGGGCATCGGCGCCAAGGTCGCGGCGCGTTCGGACTCGGGGTTGTCTCCGTACGCCGCGGGCGCCGCGATGGTCTCGATGCTCGAACGCATGGCCGCGTTCCATTCCGACCTGGAGGCCTACGGCACGTCCCGGCGCGATGTCGTGGAGACCACCGCCCGCATCCTCCACCACACCGCCACCGGCCGGTAGTCGAGTTAGCCCGCAGGGTGGGCGGTGAACTCGACCTCGCGTTCGAAGACGCGTTCGAAGAGGTCACGCTTGCGGCGGGCGCCCCACAGTTCGAGTTCGGGATCGCCCGCGGAATGGATGTGCAGCAGGACCAACTCCGGACCGACACGCGCATGCACGCTCGTGACCACCTGCTTGCGGCCGCGGTCGAGGCCGTCGGCGATGCGCAGGATGGCCACGAGGCGGCGCACGCGTTCCCGCGCCTCGGGATCGAGTTTCCCGACCAACTCGTCGTTCGACTTGGGATCGCCGCGCCGGTGCCACCGCACGAGTCCGGTGAGCACGCTGATCGACGCCGGGGTGAGCCCCCGCAGGTTCCCGTGGTGCACGAGATACGCGGCGTGGCGGTCGTGACCCTCGTGGGCGACGTGTTCGCCGATGTCGTGGAGGAGTGCCCCGTACTCGAGGAGTTCCCGATCCTCGTCGTCGAGACCGTGGAGTTCGCGGGTCTGGTCGAAGAGCTCCAACGCGAGCCCCGCGACGTGACGCGAATGCGTCTCGGGCCAAGAGCAGCGGCGCGCGAGTGAATACACCGATGCCCGTCGGATCGCGAACGGGTCGTCGGACCAGTCCTCGGGTTCGTGGCGACCGATCGCGTCGAGCACCATGCCTTCACGCATCGCCCACTCGCTCACCGTCATCGCTTCGATGTCGAACAGCTCCATCGCGATGCTCATGACCTCGGCGCCGGCGACGATCAGGTCGACCCGCTTGGAGTCGAGCCCGTCGATCTTCTTGCGGTCGGCGGCCGTCGAGAGGACGAGGTCGTCGCGCAGCTCGTCGAGCTCGGTGCGCGAGAACGCGAGGTGGTGGAGTGTGTGGGGCATCGACGCCCGCCGTCGGGCCGCGATCATCCGACCGAGGTCCTCGATCGTGCCGCTGCTGCCGATCGCCATCTTGGGCTCGAACTCGCCCACCTCGATGGCGCGGGGACCGAGGACATCGACCACGAACTTGCGGAGCCGGCGTCGATCGGCCTTGTCGATCGGGTCGGTGCGGACGAACTCGGCACTGAGCCGGGCCACACCGAGCCGCTCGCTGGCGGCCCATTCCAACCCGCTCACGTCGCCCACCATGATCTCGAGGCTCCCGCCGCCGAGGTCGAAGCACACGGCCGGCGCCGGATCGATCGTCACTCCGGCTCTGACCGCCGTGAAGATGAGCCGCGCCTCCTCCAGCCCGTCGATCACGTCGACGTCGACGCCGGCCTCGGTTTCGATGCGGTCGAGCACCTCGTCGCTGTTGGAGGCGGTTCGCAGTGCGCTGGTGGCGTACGCGAGGATCTCCGTCGCGCCGGCGGCCTCGGCGAGCAGTCGGAACCGCCGCATGGTGGCCACTGCGTTGTCGGCGGCCTCGGCGGTGACCAGGCCTTCCCGGCTCACGACGTCACCGAGCCGGAGCATCTCCTTCTCGCCGCTGATCGGGGTGAAGCTGCCGTCCGGATGCACGTCGGCGATGACCAGGTGGAACGAGTTCGAACCAAGGTCGACCGCGGCGATACGCACGGTCCAAGGGTAGGACGGTCCGAACCATTGTCCCGACCACGTCGCGTAGTGTGCGCACGCGAGTCGACGATCGGTCGGCCGGCGAAGGGAGCCACATGTCGGTAATGGGTGAACCTCGGATGCTGATCGACGGTGAACTCGTTGATGCCGCGTCGGGAGCGACGTTCGCGAACGTGAACCCGGCGACCGAGGAAGAGATCGGCCGGGTCGCCGACGGTGGTGCCCCCGACATGGAGCGTGCGATCGCCGCGGCGCGCCGGGCCTTCGACGAGTCGGGCTGGGCGAACGACCCGGAACTCCGAAAGCGCGGGTTGCGACAACTCCAGGAGGCGCTGGCGAAGGAACGCGAGACGCTGCGCCCGCAGATCGTCGCCGAGGTCGGGGCGCCGCTGATGCTGACCTACGCGATCCAACAGGACTCCTGCATCGACGACATGGAGTGGGACATCGACTGCATCGATCGGGTCGAGTGGGAGTACGACCTGCCCGTTCACGAGTTCTTCGGCCAGACGAGCGCGCGCCGGGTGATCCGCGAGCCCATCGGGGTGGTCGGCGCGATTACACCGTGGAACTTCCCGTTCATGCTCAACCTCTCGAAGGTGGTGCCCGCCCTCGCGGCCGGCAACACCGTGATCCTGAAGCCGGCGCCCGACACGCCGTGGAGTGCGACGCACATCGGCAAGCTCGCCGCCGAGTACACCGACATCCCGCCCGGCGTGTTCAACGTCGTCACCTCGGGCGACCCGGCGACGGTGGGGGAAATGCTCACCAACGACCCGCGCGTCGACATGATCTCGTTCACCGGATCGACCGCCGTCGGCAAGCGCATCATGGCCGGTGGCGCCGAGACGCTGAAGCGCGTCTTCCTCGAGTTGGGCGGGAAGTCGGCCAACATCGTGCTCGACGACGCCGATCTTGGCGCTCAGTGCGGGAGCGGTGCGATGGTGTGCATGCACGGCGGACAGGGCTGCGCGATCGCCACCCGGATGCTGCTCCCGCGGTCGCGCTACGACGAGGGTGTCGAACTGCTCAAGGCTGCGTTCGAGAACTGGAAGTACGGCGACCCGAACGA
>JBDUBS010000638.1:0-1658 GCA_040003875.1 Acidimicrobiia bacterium
CACACCGCCGACCACCGCCGGCGACGTACGGATGGCGCCGGTCCCGACCGCGCCGGTCCACAACGGGACGCAGATCCTCGGCGCACCGGCGGAGCAACCCTTCACTCCGGCCGCATCGAAGGCGGAGAGGGTTCCGTCCGCCGCGCCGACGAAGGCGACGCCGTCGACGACCGCGGGCGCGGTCGTGACCGCGCTCCCGGTCGAGTCGACCCACGCCTCAGCGAGGGTCGACGCGTTGGCGGTCGCGATCGCGGACTCGATCGCCTGACTACCGCTGTGCGACACGTCACCCCGGTACTGGGACCAGCACCCACTCGCGAAGAGCGCGATCACCACCGGCAGCACCATGCCCCGCGCCAGCAATCCGGCCCGAAGCCGGTCACGCGGCGGGGCGGACCGAACTGGAGGGACGGTTCGGGATGGCGAGATGACGGGGACGGCGGCCGGCACGCCCCCTTATCGTCACTCTCCGAGATAGTTCTTGAGGGACGAACGGGACAGAGCGGTGTTGTCGACCCGGTCGAGGGGGCGAACCGCCACTCAACGGGATATCCGTGTCGGGTCAGCGACCCCAGCTGTTGAGCTGCAACTCGCCCTCGCGGACGGTCAGGTACGGATCGGTGTCCTCGGAGAGATCGATCCACATGTCGCCGTTCTCGTCCGGAGTCCCCGTCGGTGGCATCGCAACCGAGATCGGCCGCACGACGCGCAGCGTGCCGCTGGTCGCGGACGGGTGGATCGACGCGCCGCGGCGTCGCGGGACGTACATAGCGTACGAAGCGCTCGCCGCGACCTTGTTGACCACGATCCCCAACACCCGGGGATGCGCAGCGAGCATCAGGCTGATCCGCCGGAGCGCTCGCCGATCCGACTCCCCGACGGCCGCGACCAGTACCACGCCGTCGGCATGGCGCGCGAGGCCGACCGCGTCGCTGACCGGGAGCATCGGAGGCGCGTCGATGATGATCACGTCGGCGAACGCACCGAGGTCGGCCAGGAGATCGGCCATCGCCCGCGAGTCGAGGAGTTCCGCGGGGTTGGCCGGCTCGGGTCCGGCCGGCAGGACGAGCAGGTTGTCGACCGGGGTCCGCAGCAACGCCGCTTGTTCGAGACCGGGACGGTCGGCACCCGGAAAGGTCAGGGCCCGCAACAGGCTGGAGAGCCCGTGGACCACCTCGCCGGTCGCGATCAGCGGCTCGGGGTAGGTCCCGAACATCGACGAGAGTCGCGGCGTACGCAGGTCGGCGTCGACCAACACCGTGCGGTGGCCCGCAACCGCGTAGGCCGCGGCCAGGTTCGCACTGACGAGGGACTTGCCCTCGCCGGATGCAGCACTCGTGATCAGGATGCTCGACGGATGGTGATCGACGTCTCGAAGTTCGATCCCGGCCCGCAACGCCCGGGTCGCTTCACTCAGTGCCGACCGGGGACTGACGAAGACGGCGACCCGGCTCGGTTGCTGCTTGGCCCGCTGGTCTCGCGGCAGTTCGGCGAGGACCGGCAGCCCGGTCACCCGCTCGATCTCCTCGGTGGTGCGCACCCGCTCGTCGAAGACCTCACGAATGGCCGCCAATGCGAGCCCGAGCACGAGGCCGATCACGCCGGCGACGAGGCCGTTGCGCACGCGGTGGCGGTCCGTGGTGGTCGCGGCGACGGTC
>JBDUBS010000443.1:0-1655 GCA_040003875.1 Acidimicrobiia bacterium
CGGCCTGCACCGCGACCGCGCCGCCGAAGGAATGACCGACGGTCACGAACCGGGACGCGCCGGCCCGAGACGCGAGATCTGCTGCCGCCGCGGCATCGTGGACGCAGCGGACGAGGTCGTTCGGCTTGCGATACCCGACCCGCATCGCACCGATCCCCACGTTGGCGAAGGAAACCCCGAGGTCGTGGTACAGGCCGCCGGCCGGGCCGAGCAGTCCACCCATCCCGCCCCCCACCATGACGACGACTCGTTCGGCGTCGATCGGTCCGTGCCAGAGGATTGTGAGCAATCCGCGCATCGTGTAGATCTCGAGGTGACGAAGATCGTCGCTGATGATCGCTTCCTCGCGCGCGATCGCCTCGAGCAGCTCGAGCGGCGATCGGGCGAGGGGCGCGTCGCTCACAGCAGGGTGCGCAGAAGTGCACGCGTACGGGCCCGCTCGTCGGGTGACCCGTACTCCGCGGCCGCGAAGTCGGTGGCGCCGGCGTCGGCCACGCGCTGGATCCCCGCGGCGACCGCCGCTTCGTCGCCGACGATCGCGACGTCGGCCGGCCCGTCGGCACCCTCGCGGTCGAGCATGGCCCGATAGCTCGGGAGGTAGCCGTACATCTCGTAGTCCTTGGCCGCGCGGCTGCGCGCGGCATTGGCGTCGTCGGTGACACAGATCGGAAGGCCGACTGCGACGCGAGGGATGGGACGACCGGCGTCGGCCGCGGCCTTGGTGATCGACGGCACGATGTGGCTCTCCAGCGTGGCCGGGCCGGTCATCCACGTGATCGTGCCGTCCGCGACGCGCCCGGTCAGTTCCAACATGAGCGGTCCGAGTGCGGCGACGAGCACCGGAACCGGCGCGGCCTTTACTGCGACGCTGCCGTTGAACGACAGGGTCTCGCCGGTGATCGCAGTGGACTCACCGCGCAGCAATGGCATGAGGATGTCGAGGTACTCCCGCATGTGACGGGCGGGCTTGGCGTAGGACATCCCGAACATCGACTCGATGACGATCTGGTGTGAGAGGCCGATGCCCAGGACGAGGCGACCGTCGCTCGCCTGCTGGGTCGTGAGCGCCTGCGCGGCGAGCATCATCGGGTGCCTGGGATAGGTGGGGATCACGCCCGTGCCCAACTCGATCCGGGGCACTTCGCGACCGACGACGGCCAACATGGTGAGCGCGTCGAGGCCGAAGATCTGGGGGACGTAGAACCCCGCGAAACCTTCGGCTTCCACCTGCTTTGCCATCGTGACGGCCGCGTCGACCGTGGGCACTTCTCCGCCGAAAATCGAGATACGCATCGTCGGAGGCTAGGGGTTGGTGGGGCCCGGCTGCTATCTTCGGTCACTCACGCGGACGTGGCTCAGCTGGTAGAGCATCACCTTGCCAAGGTGAGGGTCGCGGGTTCGAATCCCGTCGTCCGCTCCAAACGAACACCCTGGTCAGCGGCCTCTCGAGGCCGCTGATTCGCGCTCGGGACACGCGCGATTTCGAGCTGGGGCCGCGGTGGGGCCGCGGAAGATCCTGTAAATGTTGCGTCAAGCGCATCGGCGAGTGCTGCGCGCGCCTCGGGGAAGAGGTGGCCGTAGCGATCGCTCGTGACGCGGATCGAGGAGTGACCGAGGTAGGTCTTCACCTCCTGGAGGAACATCGCGCCGTCGTA
>JBDUBS010000619.1:0-1653 GCA_040003875.1 Acidimicrobiia bacterium
GCTTGGGACCGGAGATGAACGTCGACGGGAGCCACTCGGTCTCGCCGGCGGCCCGAAGTTCGCGAAGACGCGTCAACAGCTCCCGGAACAGAGCGTGGATCTCGACGCGTGCGATGTGCGCACCGAGGCAAAAGTGTGGGCCACCACCACCGAACGCGATGTGGTCGTTGGGAGTCCGGCTGAGATCGAGCACGCCCGCCGTGGGGCCGAATACTTCCTCGTCGCGGTTTGCGGACCCGTAGTACATGACGACCTTCTGCCCGGCCGCAAGAGGGACCCCGCGGAGCTCGGTGTCCCGTTGCGCAGTCCGGCGCATGTACACGACGGGACTCACCCACCGCAGCAGTTCCTCGACCGCGGGAGCGAGCCGCGCATCGAGATCGTGGGTGAGCCACGAGAGTTGGTCGGGGTGCGAGAACAGCGCGTCCATCCCGCCGGCCACCAGGTTGCGGGTCGTGTCTCCACCGGCATCGATGAGCAGGAGGAAGAAGAGGTTGAAGTCGATGACGTCGAGTTCGGCACCGTCGACCGTCGCGTGGGCGATGAGGCTGGCGAGGTCGTCGGTGGGCTCGGCCCGTCGGGCTTCCCACACGCGGTTTGCGTAGTTGAACATCTCGATCACCGCGTGCATCCCGGCACCGGCAGCCTGGCTCTCGGGCGCCGCGTGGATCGCCTCGGTGAGTTCGTAGAGCGCGACACCGTCCTCGTGGGGGATGCCGAGCATGTCGGCGATCACGTACGAAGGCATCAGCCCCGCGACGTCGGTGACGAGGTCGCACGCTCCGGCGGCGGCGACCTGGTCGATGATGCGGGTCGCGAGCACCTCGATACGCGGCCGCATGGCCTGGGCCACCTTCGGGATGAACTCCCGGGCCACCACCTTCCGCAGCGCCGAGTGCCGCGGTGGATCCGTCATGAGCATCATCTGGTGATCACCGAGTGCGAGCGCCTCGTCCGCGATCAGCACGCCCGGCGCAGAGGAGAATCCGGCGGGGTCACGTCCCACCGAGCGGACGTCGGCGTGGCGGGTGACCGCCCAGAACCCGTCGCCGTCCGGCTCGGGGTGCCAGTGCACCGGCTCGTGCTCCCGGAGCCACGCGAACTGATCGTGCGGTTGACCGTGGGCGAAGGAACCGGGCGCCAAGAGGTCGATGCCCGTCACGGTCGCGAGTCTGACCGCAATCGGCACACCGCCGCGGCCAGCGCCGTCGAACGGCCGACGCGTCAGCTTCCGGCGCGCCGGAGCGCGGCCACCGAGCCGAACTCGGCGAGGGCACCGTCGCGGACGATCACGACCCGTCCGCCCGTGCGGTGCACCATCTCGATGATCTCGTCGACCACGTCGTCGAGGACGGCCGGATGCTCCAAGTGGTCGGCGGGTTCGAACGAATCGCCACCACGGACGGGCCGCGCCGCGTAGGTGAACCCATCCTCGACGCACAACAGATCGATGCCACCCCCGCCGGCCGCGGCCCAGACCTGATCGAGGCCGAAGGCGCAACGGTCGGGGTGCTCGGCGGTCAACCGTGCGAGCGCTTCGCGGCGCTCTCCCTCGAGGTGCTCGAGCACCGCAGGTCGACTGAGGTCATCGAGCCGTGCACGCGGGTTCGTGCGGCCGTTCTACGTAATCACGCCCATCTCGCGAGTACCGAA
>JBDUBS010000132.1:0-1648 GCA_040003875.1 Acidimicrobiia bacterium
GGAGTGGACCGACGAGCGGGGTCGGGCCGGTGGGGCGGCCGTCGGTGAGTACCCGCAACCGGCGACGAGACCGACGACGAACGTGAGGAAGAGGATGCGCACGAGACCTCGATGCGAACGTTGCAGAGATCGGCCCCAGAAAAAAAGGGCCGGTTTCGCATTGGCTCCCCGCAGGCTCGTGCGACCAAGTGATCGCCTGCGGATCAACGCCTCCCCGAGGTGTGACCTGACTCCGTATTGCGCTCCGCCTCCCGGACAGCACCGCTCGGCCAGTAGACCACGATCGACGCGATTCCGCCATGAGGTACGTGTATCAATCCGAACTTTCCGATCGAAATCCTCAACTTTGGGGATCGCCGGGTCGATAGGGGGCACAGGGCGCCGACATCCCGCCCCCTTGCTGGCCTACGCCGAGGGACCCCGATCTTGGGTAACCCGAGAGCAGACCTGGTCAGCAGATCGTACGTACACGGGTCAATCCCCCTGCGGCGGCGGTGCTGCTGGTGGCGATGCCTTGCCACGTACGAATCGAGTTCGAAAATGCACCGAACCCTTGTTGCACCTCGACGCGCCTCCGCGACCCTGATCGCATTCGTCACCGCGATGCTCCTCATCGCCACCACCTTGGCCTCCACCGCCACCGCAGCCATCGTCGCGACGGTGCCACTCGGGACCGCCGCGAACTACTCGGTCCTCGCGGGAAGCACCGTGACCAACACTGGTGCGAGCACGCTCCACCGGAGCCTGGGCCTGTGGCCCGGAACCTCGATCACTGGATTCCCACCTGGCATCGTCGTGCCCCCCGGCACCACCAACACCACGAACGCTGCCGCGCACCAGGCCGAATCCGACCTCACGGTTGCATACGTGAACGCGGCCGGTCGACCGCTCGATGCCACCACCACCGCCGACCTCGCCAACCTCACCCTGCAGGGCGGCGTCTACGCCGGACCGAGCAAGGGCGCGCTCGGGCTCACGGGGCCACTCGTCCTCGACGGCGCGGGAAACGCAAACTCGGTCTTCGTCTTCCAGACCAACTCGTCGCTCACGACGGGGTCCAGCAGCACCGTGTCGTTGATCAACGGCGCCCAGGCGTGCAACGTGTTCTGGCAGGTCGGGAGTTCGGCAACACTGGGTACCAACTCGGTCTTCGTCGGCAACATCCTGGCGCTGACCTCGGTCACCGTGACCACCGGCGTGACTGTCCGGGGCCGCGCCCTCGCCCGTAACGGCGCCGTGACCCTGGACACCGACTCGTTCACCGCTCCCAGCTGTGCGGCGTCGGTCCCCGCCACGACCACGACGACCACCTCCGGCACCCCGACGACCACGGCACCGGGTGGCGCCGGCACGACGGCGACCACCCTTCCCGGAACTCCGCCGTCCGGTACGACACCGAACGGGGGCGGAACACCGACCGGGGGCGGAACACCGAACGGTCACGGTCCCGGTGTTCCTGGAGTGTCCGGGCCGCCTCGCACCGGCGGGAGTCCCGTCTCGGACTCGCACTCTCCGTGGGTCGCCATCCTGTTCGGCGGTGTACTCGCGCTCGGCACCGGCGACGCCGTGCTCCGTCGGCGCAACCGGCGCCGTCGCTCCGTCCCCGTGCAGCCGTAGCCGGTCATGATCCGTCGGCGTGGGTTGATCC
>JBDUBS010000212.1:0-5463 GCA_040003875.1 Acidimicrobiia bacterium
ATCGGACTCGCACTCATCGCGGCGCTGCGCGCACACGGTGTGGAGCAGATCGTGGCCAGTGACTTCTCACCCCGTCGCCGCGCCCTCGCGACGGCGATGGGAGCGACCTCGGTGGTGGACCCGGCGGTGGAGACCGCGATGGACGGCTGGACCCGGGCCGCGGCCGGTGCCACACCGGTGGTGTTCGAGGCGATCGGGATTCCCGGCATCCTCGACGACATCTGCCGGTCGGTGCCGCCCCAGACCCGCATCACGGTGGTCGGGGTCTGCATGGAGCCCGACACGTTCCTCCCGCTCGTCGCGATCGCCAAGGAACTGCAGTTCCAGTTCGTGATCTATTACGACCCCGCCGAGTTCGCCGACACACTGCGAGCGCTCGCCGAGGGCGAGATCGACGCGTCGCCGCTCATCACCGGCGTGGTCGGCATCGACGGTGTTCCCGACGCGTTCACCACGCTGGCGAACCCCGACGCCCACGCCAAGATCATCGTGGAACCCGGCGCCACCGCCACCATCACCCCGGTCTGAACTCCAGCGTGTCGACCCGCGGCTCGGATTTCGCGCGAGCGGGCCGTTTCGACGCGCGTTCTGCACGCCAGGGCGTGCGATTCCGGTGCGGAAACCGGTCAGGGGAGGTAGGCGCCGGGGGGAGTGAGCATGTGTCGGTGCCATCGGTCGGGCGTGGCGAGGATCGCACGCGGGTAGTCCTCGAACATCCAGCGGGCGAAGTTGCGGCGGGTCCACCGATTGGTGTCGACGACGCGGAGCGCGGCCCGCGCGCCGAGGGGACGTGCCAGCACTCGCTGCAACCGGCCGGCGAAGCGCAGGTCTCGCCCGAGCGAACGTTCCACGCTCGAGCGGTAGCTCGTGGCGACGCTTGCAGGATCTGGGTCGATCGTCGCGTGCGCCGCGAGCGCGCCGGTCTCGAGGGCCTGGGCGATCCCCTCGCCGGTCATCGGATCTACGACACCGGCGGCATCGCCGGCGAAGAGCACCCGGCCCGTCATCAACCGCGCGGGATCGAGGTGGCTCGGGATCGGCCACGCCCGATGGGTGCCGATCGGTTCCGCACGCGGACCCAGGACATCGCGTATCGACGGTCGGTCGAGCAGGTCCCGCCACTTGGCAGCCAGCACCTTGCCGGTCACTCCCGGACCGCGCAGCATGCCGAAGCCCACGTTGGCCCGACCGTCGGGGAGCGGGAAGACCCAGGCGTATCCGGGCAGGAGGTCGCGCTCGAACAGGACCCACAGACGCGGGTCGTCCACCCCTGAGAAGTACTGCCGGAACGCGGACCATTCGCCAAGGATCGGTGGCGCGTCCGGGGTCAACCGTCGACGGGCGGTCGAGTAGTTGCCGTCGGCGGCGATCGCATACGGCGCGGTGATCGTGCGGCCGTCGGCGAGCGTCGCGGTCACGCCGTCGTCGAGGCTTTTCAGGTCTTCGAGCGCGGCGCCTTCGATCACATCCGCGCCGGTCTGTTTCGTCGCGTCCACGAGGACTGCGTCGAGGTCGACCCGGGTCATGACCCGGGCGTGCTCACCGTCGTTCGGCAACGGCAGTCCGATGCGGCGACCGGTCGGCGTGACGACGCACACCTCGGCGACGCGGGCCGACGCGTCGAGGCTCGTCAGCGATACCCCGAGGTGCTCGAGGAGGCGGAGCGCGCCCGTGGTCAGCCCGTCGCCACAGGTCTTGTCTCGGGGGAAGCGGGCGCGGTCGACGACCACGACCGATCGGCCGGAGCGGCGCGCGGTGATGGCAGCCGCGCATCCGGCCGGTCCGGCCCCGATGACCAGGAGTTCGGCGTCGCTCGCACTCACGCGCGCCGAAGGTAGTTCGCCATTAGGGTCCGCCCTTCATGGCGGTGATCGAGGCGCAGGGGCTCCGCAAGGTGTACGGCCGCCGGGTTGCGGTCGGTGGCCTCGACCTCGAAGTCCCCGACGGTGGCGGTGTCTTCGGGTTCCTCGGCCCCAACGGATCGGGCAAGACCACGACCATCCGCATGCTCCTCGGGCTGATCTCGATCTCGTCCGGGCAGGCGACGGTGCTCGGCGAACGTCCGGGCCCCGGGCTCCATCGGGTGATGCCCCGCATCGGGGCAATCGTGGAGAGCCCGGCGCTGTTCCCGGCGTTCTCGGGTCGTCGCAACCTCGAACTGCTGGGCCGGATCCAAGGCGTCGGGCCCCGAGCCGTCGACGCGGCCCTCACCCGGGTGGGCCTCGCGGAACGCGCCGACGACCGCGTGGCCAAGTACTCGCTCGGCATGAAGCAGCGCGCGGCCCTGGCCGCCGCCTTGTTGACCGATCCCGAACTGCTGATCCTCGACGAGCCCGCCAACGGACTCGACCCCCAGGGCATGAAAGAACTCCGCGACCTGGTGAAGTCGCTCGGCGCCGAGGGCCGGACCGTATTGGTCTCGAGCCACCTCCTCGCGGAGATCCAGCTCATGTGCGACCGCGTGGCGATCATCCAGGGCGGTGTGCGCGTCACCCAGGGCACGGTCGAGGACCTCCTGGCCATGGGTCGGCCGACCGGGCTCCTCCTTCGGGTGACCGACGCCCTCCGAGCAGCAGAGGTCCTGGAGAGTGCAGGGATTGCCTGCACGGCGACGGGCGAGTCGGATCAGCTGCGGGTCGATCTTCCCCACGACGCGGGGGCGCGCGTCACCGAAACCCTCGCGATCCACGGCATCTATCTGCGCGAGCTGCTCGCCGACGAAGTCGATCTCGAGACTGTGTTCCTCGAACTCACTCGCCGCGGACCGCAGATTCCGTGACCTTCACCGCGCTGTTCGGTTCCGAGGTCAGACGTCTGGGCGCGAGACGCGCGGTCCGTTGGAGCCTCGTCGTCGCGCTGGCCATCGTGATGCTCGTCGTGGTCGTCGCAACGCTGCGCAGCACCGGGCTGGGGGTGGGCGACCACACCATGCGACTGAGTGCGCTGTGGAAACGAGAAGACGGCAAAGTGTCGAGTCTGCTCCTGGCCATGAGCGTCTACGTCTTCATCCTCGTGATCGGCGTTGCCGCGACTGCGGTTGGTGGCGACTACCGCGCCGGGACCATGGGCACGATCCTCGTCCGGGAGCCGCGCCGGCCGCGGGTGGTGGTGGCTCGTATCGGTGCCGTGGCGCTCGTGGCGCTCGTGCTCTGTGTCGTCGCGCTGGGCGTCTTCGTCGGGGGCTGGGCCCTCGGCGCCGCCTGGCGCGGATCGACGGCGCAACTCGACCCGGATTTCTGGACCGAGGTCGCGAAAGTGTTCGGGCGGGTAGCGCTCGCTGCGATGACCCTGGCGGTGATCACGGCGGGTTTGGCATTCGTGACCCGAGGCACCGTGGGCGCGGTGATGATCTGGTTCGGATACCTCATCGGCATCGAGGCGGTGCTCGGCCAGCGGGTGCGGGTGCTCCAGCCGGGACTGCTTCTCGGAAACTTCATCGCGTTCGTGCAGGGCTCAGATGTTCATTTTCCGTCGCAGCCCCGGGCCGACGGGACAATCGTCGAGCGATATGCGCAACCGGGGCCGGGTCTGGTTCGGCTGCTGATCATCGTCGCGGTCGTGGCCGGGCTCGGGGTCCTGGCCTTCCGACGACGAGACGTGAGTTGAGTCCCGTTCGGCGACTCAGATCCGCCCGCTTCGACATTCGTCCGGGCCGCCAGGCAGAATCTCGGCCGCATTCCGAGGAGCCGCCGATCTCCCGGCGGATTCCCACACGTCTCTGGGAGCGACCTGAATGAACGTCGTCGTCTGCGTGAAGCAGATCCCCGACCCGGCAGTGCCGGGCCAGCTCGATACCGACCACACTTTGAAGCGCGAGGGCAAGCTCATCCTCGACGAGTCCGACAGCTACGGCGTCGAGATGGCCCTCCAGCTCGTCGACAAGGCGGGCGGTGGTGAGGTCACGCTGATCTCGATGGCGCCGAACGCCGAAGTGTCCGGCCTGCGCACCGCGTTGGCGATGGGCGCAGCCAAGGCGATCCTGGTCTCGGACGACGTGCTCTCCGGCGCCGATTCGCTCACCACGGCCAAGGTGCTGGCCAAGTGCGTCGAGCGTGCCGGTGACATCGACCTCGTCCTCACCGCGACGGAATCGACCGACGGGTACACGGGAACCATCCCGGCCCAGGTCGCCGAGTTGCTCGGGTGGCCGTCGCTGACCTTTGCCAAGGAGGTGCACCTCGAGGAGGGCACGGCGAAGATCCAGCGGCAGACCGAAGCGGGGTACGACGTCGTGCAGGCGAACCTGCCCGCGGTCGTCAGCGTGACCGCCGGTGTCGTCGAGCCGCGGTACCCGTCGTTCAAGGGGATCATGGCCGCGAAGTCCAAGCCGGTCGACCAGGTGTCGACCAGCGACCTCGGACTCGACGCGGCTGCACTCGCTGCGAACCAGAGCATCACGAGCGTGACCGCGGCTCCGGCCCGCGAGGCCGGCGAGAAGCTCGAGGACGACGGCACCGCGTTCGAGAAGGTCGTCGAGTTCCTCGACGGACTCAAGGTCATCTGAGGCACGGGAGGAACACGATGAAGATCTGGGTATACGCAGAAGCAGAGGGTGACGCCCCGACCACGGCGACGCTCGAGATGGTGACCAAAGCACGCGAGTGCGGCACCGTCGAGGCCGTGTTCGTCGGGAGCAACGCGGCCGCGATCGCCCCCGCGCTCGGTGAATACGGAGTGGCGAAGGTGTTCGCGGTCGATGCCGGCAAATGCCTCTCGGGCATCATCGGTGCCGCCGCGATCGCCGGTCTGGTCGAGGCGGAAGCGCCCGACCTGATCCTGTTCGCGCAGAGCTACGACGGCCGCGACGCGATCGCGCGTCTCTCGGTGAAGCTCGACCGCACCGTGCTCACCAACGGAGTCGGGCTGAGCGTCGAGGGTGACGCAATCACGGTCCGTGGTGCCATCTTCGGCGGGAACACGCTCGTGGACACCAAGTTCGACGGCCCGGCGCCGGCGCTGGCGGCCATCCGGCCGAAGTCGTTCGTCGCCGAAGCCGGTGGCGCGGCCGCGGGCGAGATCGTGAACGTCGATACCCCGGATGCCGGACGGGCGTCCGAGGCCCAAGTGCTCGAGACGATCGTCGAACCGCGCGAAGGGCCGAAGTTGGAAGAGGCGACGATCGTGGTGTCGGGTGGCCGGGGCATCGGTGCGGCTGAGAACTACGAGCCGCTCGTCGACGAGTTGGCGAAGCTCCTCAAGGGTGCGTCCGGCGCGTCCCGTGCGATCGTCGACGCCGGTTGGGTCCCGTACTCGAAGCAGGTCGGTCAGACCGGCAAGACCGTGAAGCCGAAGCTGTACATCGCACTCGGGATCAGCGGTGCCACCCAGCACATGGTGGGTATGAAGGGCTCCGACAACATCTTGGCGATCAACAAGGACGCGGAGGCGCCGATCTTCTCGGTGGCCGACCTCGGCATCGTCGGTGACGTCCACAAGGTGGTCCCCAAGCTCATCGAAGCACTC
>JBDUBS010000147.1:0-5462 GCA_040003875.1 Acidimicrobiia bacterium
ACGTAGTCGGCGAACTGGATCTCGACGACGGGTCGCAAGCCGTAGGCACCCATGCCGACCGCGGCCCCGATGATCCCACCTTCGGCGACCGGGGTGTCGAAGACGCGCTGGCTTCCGTACGCGGCCTGCAAACCTTCGGTGCAACGGAACACTCCGCCGAAATATCCGACGTCCTCGCCGAACACGACGACGTCATCGTCACGTCCGAGCATGACATCCAAGGCCGAGCGGAGCGCAACGTTCATCGTCATCGACGGCATGATCAGTCGCCCATCTGCTGACGTTGGCGTTGCAGATGAAGCGGCATTTCCTTGAAGACATCCTCGAAGATGCTCTTGGCGCTCGCGGTGCGACCGTCGAGCAGCGTGCCGAAACTCTCCGCGCGCTTGAACGCAGCGAGCACCTCGGCCGCGACCTCGGCCTCGAGGTTCGCGTGTTGGCTCTCCGTCCACCCCGCGTGCACACCGAGGTGCACCTTCAGCCGCTCGATCGGATCACCGAGCGGCCATGCCCGCCACTCGTCGCGGGGTCGGTACTTCGAAGGATCATCCGACGTCGAATGCGCAGCCGCTCGATACGTGACCCACTCGATGAGCGTCGGCCCACCGTTACTTCGCGCGCGTTCGCTCGCCCATCGCGTCGCCGAGAGCACCGCGAGATAATCGTTGCCGTCGACCCGCAGCGCCGGGATGCCATGGCCGATCGCCCGGGCCGCGAACGTCGAGACCGCGCCGCCGGCGATGCCCTGAAACGTCGAGATCGCCCACTGGTTGTTGACGACGTTCAAGATGACGGGCGCCTGGTACGTGGCGGCAAAGGTCAAGGCGTGATGAAAGTCGGCTTCGGCGGTCGCGCCCTCGCCCACCACTCCCGACGCGATGCAGGTGTCGCCCTTGATGGCAGAGGCCATGGCCCACCCGACCGCCTGGATGTACTGGGTCGCGAGATTCCCCGACACCGAGAAGAAGCCGACGGCTCGCGCCGAATACATGATCGGCATTTGTCGGCCGTGCAGCGGGTCCTTCTCGTTCGAGAGGACCTGGCACATCATCTCGACGAGTGGCCAGTCACGCGCGATGAGCCACCCCTGCTGGCGATAGGTCGGGAAGAACATGTCACGAGGTCCCAGCTCGAGTGCCTGCCCGACGGCGATCGCTTCCTCGCCGGTACAGCCCATGTAGAACGACGCCTTGCCTTGACGCTGTGCCGCCACCATCTGATCGTCGTACGCGCGCGTCATGAGCATCGCCCGCAAGCCCTTGAGGAGATCTCCGTCCGCGACATCCGGTGCCCACTCGCCTCGAGCGCGGCCGTCGTCGTCGAGGACCCGCACCAATGCATCGGCCAGGTCGCGTATCTCGCCGGGGTGCACGTCGACCGGCGGGCGCGGGACCGAACCGGCCTCGGGCACGTCCACGTAGGAGAAATCGGGAGTGTCGCCGGGCCGAGCCGTGGGCTCGGGAACCGTGAAGCGAAGCGGCATGGACTCGATCAGGACCCTCCCTCCATCCCGGCCATTTCACCACGATCCGCGACCTGCCGCGGGTTCGTGCCGGCTTGTGGGCGAGTCTCCGCGGACCGTTTGGCGGGCGAGCCCGCAAAGTGCACGGTCGCGGAGCGTCAGTGCGGTCCGCGGATCCCGAGGAGCTCGGGGATCGGTGCGCCGGCCGGGGGGAGTGTCGTGTCGTCGCCGAGCAACCGCACGATGGTGGGCGGAAGGTCGAGGACCGAGTGCATCGGGAGGTCGCGCGGGGTGAGCCCCTCGCCGCTCACCCATGCGAATCCACGTTCGGAATGAGCTCCGGTGCGATTGAAGGGGACCGGTCCGACGATCCCGAGGTCGGGGTGTTCGAATGCGTCCGTCGGCCGGCTCCACTCGACGAGCAGATCTCCATAGCGATCGTCGCTCGGATCGAGCGGATCGTCGCCGCCGAGACGCTGGATGCTGTGGACGATCGGTTCGCCGGTCCGCACATCGCGACACGCGCGGATCAGCGACTCCACCGCCTCACATTCGGCATCGAACTCGTCGACCGGGACGATCCCCAACGGATCGCGCCCCGCCAAGTTGATTCGTACGTACGCCCCACCGAAAGTCGGGAGCACGAACGCGCGCATTGCGCTGCGGTGCTGGCGGTAGTTGCCGATGAAGAGAAACTCATCCGCCGAGTCGCGGCTCGCGTCGAGTGTTTCGGGGTCGGCCGTGGACTCCGGAGGGACCGGAACACCGAGTGCGCCCACCGGCATGCCCTTGAGGCGCTCGGCCAAGCGACGGCCCGGCCCCGAGAGCCGCGCCGACTGATAGCCGGGCACGCGGTGGGTCCACGGCTGGTGCGGTGGGTCGACGAGTCGCTCGTTCACGTCGATGCGCCACGGTCGGCCGCGGCGGGGAACGAGCGGTGGGCAGCCGGCCTGTCGCCACGCGGCCACGTCGACGTCGCGCAGCTTCGGGGTCCCGAAGTGGTGACGATGCATCAACTCCGGGAGGAGGACGAGCGATGGAACGTCTCCGGAACTCGAGCGCATCCCGTCGAGCGAGAACACGACGATCACGGCGTCGTCGGGGGCGCGCGCAAGGATCTTTCCGACCGCGTCGTCGATCGCGGTGAATACCCGCTCGAGTCGGGCCCGGGCGCGGGGATCGAAATCGGCGAGCGGGTGGTCGGGCTCGACCGCGTGCCACATGATCTCGGACGCCATGTGCGCTTCCGACATCACCATCAGGAACAGGTCCCAGTCCGGGAACCGGTCCATCAGTTCGATCGCGATGTCGGCTCGACGCCCGGCACCGGTGACGCAGGCCCCGGTGAAACGATCGAGGCGCTTCGGGTCGTGCCAGCCGCAGTCGTAGGTCTCGTATCCCGGATGAACGCCGAAATGGGCGTCGAACTCCCGGAGCAAGCCACGCGGTTGCGATGCACGCGGATACAGCGCCGCGTCGGCTCCCCACGCGGTCACATGCACGCCCGGTCCCGAGACCGTCGTGCCGGGCACGTCGAGGGTGATTGTTTTCGCGTGGGCCGGTTCCCAGAAGGGCAGCTTGCCGTCGATCCGGTGCCGAGCGCCCGACTGGTAGCCCTCATAGGTCGAACCGTCGAACGAGAACCGCAGCCACTCGCCTGCGAGTTCCGCATCTGCTCCGGCGACGAACTGAGGCCACAACACGCCATGACGGTGGCTCGGCGCACCGTCCAGCTGCATGCGGACGCTGCGCTCTCGCAGGGCACGAAGGTTCGGAAGCGATCCGGCGGCGACGAGTTCGTCGATGAGCCCGATCGACCCGGCGTCGATGCCGAGTCCGATCACTCGCGCCACGTGCTCACCTCTTTCGGCACCGCACCGTAGGGACCAGCCATCGAAGGGCGCGGAGTTCGACTTCGACGGCCAAAATGCTCAGTCCGACAGCTTATTGGCCGGCGCCGGGGCAGTTCTATGCGTCGTACGGCCCGTTTGATGGGCCGTAAGACCCGCCGTTGGGCCCACGAAACCAGGTCTCACGGTCCAACGCTTCATAACGAACGGGATCCGGAGCCGGTCGCCCGACCGCGCGCTGCCGCATCGTGTTGTACCAGCATGCGGAGCAGTGCAACACCGTGCGCTTCGAACCGAACCGCGCCGATCCGACCCGCGCCGATGACGCCCGCGTGTGCGGCACCGCGTAGCGCATATCCGAATGGCGGAACGCTGGCTGCTTTCCGAAGCAACCCCAAGAGCCCATCCACCTGCGTGGCACCGGCATCGTGGTCGGGGACTTCGGGATATTGCTCTCTCATCTGCGCGATCTCCAGCGCCTGTTCTCGCGCGGAGGTGAGAAACTGACGCAGCGAACGGTTGAACTGATGTTCCGCAGTCAGCGATCGATCGAAGACTCCCGTGAGGCCAGCACGCGCACAGCGGAGCCCGAACTCCTGGTCTTCGCGCCGGAGATACGGAGAATCTGCAACGACGAGTGGGACCTTCTCGATGGTGGTCCGCGACAGTGAGAGGTTCCCGGCCCACAGATCAGTCAAAATCCGACCGGGGTCCTCGTCGAGGTGCCGACATGCCATGAGGTAGTCGTTGGCGTACACGCGCGCGGTGGCTGCCGTGAGATAGGGCTCGCCAACCGGCATGTACCCGACCACAACGAGGTCCTCCCGGTCGCCGTGACGGCGTGCGTGGGCAGAGGCGAGACCGGGCGACGGAAACACGTCGTCGTCGAGGAACAAGACGATGGGCGCAGTCGTGACCTCGGCGCCACGTTGCCGAGCCCACGCCGCGCCCCGGCCAGCTCCCGCGACGATCCGTAGTCGCGGCTCGTCTGCGAACTCGGACAACCCGGCGCGAACTTCGTCGCCTTCACCATCAGCAACCACTACGACTTCGTCAACCCCGACGTCGCCGAGCACGGCCGCAACGGATCCGACCAGGGTCGGTCGACCGATCGTCGGAATGACGACCGCGACACCACGGCGCGGCTGCAGTTCACCATTACTCACGAGAAGACGCTATGCCGCCACATTGGGCAAGGACCGGCTCGGGTGATCCGGCCAAGGCGTGCCGCGCCCGCACCCGAGCCGCCAATCGCGGTGATGAGTAGCCCAAACCCCCGATCCGTCGCGGCCGTGGGCGGCTGCCGTGACTCCGGTGTCCTCTTCCTTCGAGGTCGCCACCGATGCCTTGCCAGTCCGGCGGCGGATCGGCGGCGAGGAGGTGGCAGGGCTCGATCCAAGGGCCAACGACGCGCAGACAGCGGTCTCGTCGCCGCGATCTCGATCGCGCTCCGGCTCTTAGGGTGGCGACAACAGGCGTTCGCCCGCGGGCACGAACCGGTCTTCGAGCTCGCGAAGTCGTGTCGCCAACACGGTGAGCATTTTTCGATCGACCGACGGCATCTGATCGACCACGCTGGCGAAGCCCTGCGTCGTGAGCACGAGCACTTCCGTCGGCTCGACGGCGACGACGGTCGCGACACGAGGTTGCCGCTCGAGCAGTGCCATCTCCCCGAAGAAGCTGCCGGGACCGAGTATCCCGATCGTCACTCCATTGCGGACCGCTTCGACCTTGCCTGCGATCACGACGAAGAACTCGCGGCCGAACTCGCCTTCGCGGGCGAGCTCCTTGCCCGCCGGGATCTGCATCGGCGTCGCCTGCGACGCGATGAGCGCGAGTTCCTTGCGGCTGCAACGCTCGAACAACCAGACGTCGCCGAGCAACTTGATCCGCGCATCCTGCCTCATGCGTCCCTCCCAAACCCGCCGAACCAACCTTGAAGTCCCGCGTAACGTCGATGCAGCACCCGCCTGCAGCACTGTTGCATGACGCACACGCGTTACGACGTGAGGGTGACGGGATGAAACCTCACCGTCCTCGTGTGATTCTGGCGGCTGCGCGTTCGGCGTGCAAGGGCTTCCGGTTCCTCACCGCTTCACCGTCTCGACCATGCCTCGTCAACCGCAGCGCGCCCATAACCCGGGGGACCC
>JBDUBS010000543.1:0-1647 GCA_040003875.1 Acidimicrobiia bacterium
CGTTCCCGAACCAACGACGGATCCGGCTCGTCCCGAACTCGACCTTGTCGGCGCCGAGCGCGGGCGACGGCCCGTGGATCTCACCCCGAGGTGCCTGGCCGCTCACGAAGGTGACGTCGACGATGGCGACCTGGTCGTGGCCGAACTCGAGGTAACACATGCCGTGCCCGTCGTACTCGGCCGACGCGTCGTCGCCGCGCACCATCGCGATGATCCGTTCGGCCACGACTCCGGCCTGGCCTTCGGCGAAGACCCCGGCCTTCGGCGTGCCCACGGCGGCGACGTCGCCGATGGCGAAGACCCCCGGCACCGGTGTCTCGAGGGTGAGTGGATCCACCGGCACCCAACCGTCGACGGTGATACCCGACTCGGCGACCACGGTCGGCGCTCGATGGACCGGGACGCCGAGGAAGAGGTCGTACGGCATCTCGGTGCCGTCGCCCAGGACCGCGGTCCGATGCTCGGGGTCCAGCGCCGTGACCAGGCGCTGGGGGTGCCAGCTGATGTCGCGCTCCGCGAACGCGGTGATGAGTGCGGCCGACGCGGCCGGCGACGGCGGGATCGGGATCGGAAGTGGCATGACCAGCGCGATCTCCGAGCGATCGCGGAGTCCACGCTCGGTCAAGAAGTCGTGCATCAGCAACGCGGCCTCACTCGGCGCTGGGGGGCACTTGAACGGGGTCGACGTCACGCCCACGATGACGCGACCGCCCGCGAAGTTCTCCAAGACCTCGCGCAGACCGAACGCACCCGCGATCGTGTAGAACTCGTGACCGGCCTCGACGAGCCCGGGCGTGGCGTCCGGATGGATATCTGCTCCGAGCGCCAGCACGAGGATGTCGCCGTCGAAGGTCCCGGCGTCGGTCTCGACCCGCTTGGCGGCCGGGTCGATCGCGCGGATCGTCGTCTGGACGAGCTGCACACCAGGCTTCACGACGTCGCGGTAGAGATGACGAACCGCGTCCCCTGTGGTACGTCCGAACATGACGTCGAGTTTCGAGAAGCCGAACACGAAACCGTCGCTCTGATCGATGAGCACGACGTCGGCCGTGTCGCCGAACTCCTCCGACAGGCGGGTCGTGAGTTCGAGGCCGCCGAAACCTGCTCCGAGCACCAGGATCTTCATCGCCGGGAAGGTAGTGGAACGCCGAGCGGTCCGCCTTTCACTCAGGCCTCGGGGAGGGAGAGTCCGCGGATGAGGTTCTCGATGACGGTAGCGATGACGCGCGCCTCGTACTCCTCGCCGAGATCGAGTCCGGCGAGGAGCACGCTCGCGGTGCCGTGGGCGGCGGCCCACATCGCGATGGCGACGAGCAGCGGATCCTGGGTGCGCAGCGCTCCGGTGCGCATCGCTGATTCGATCGCGGCTGCGCCCTGCGCGAACGCCTTGGATGCTGCCGGCAACTCGTCGACCGCGGGCTGTTCGGCCCAATCGGGACGGAAGAGGAACATCACGTGGAACAACGCCGGGCTGTCACGTGCGTGCTCCACGTAGGCGACCGCTTGCAGTCGTACCTGTTCGAGTGGCTCGGTGGCGTCGATGGCTTCGAACCGTTCGATGAGCCGTTCGAACTCGAGCTCGGCGACCCCGCGGAGCAGATCCAACTTGTCGTCGACGTATGCGTAGAGGGCCGGCGCGGTCACGCC
>JBDUBS010000661.1:0-1647 GCA_040003875.1 Acidimicrobiia bacterium
TGCCTTCGGAGGCCGTGGTCCCAAATCAGGGGCGAACAGGGTTCGATGACCGACGCACGCCGGTGGGCCCGCGCGGGTCGGACTGTGGATCCGGATCCCATGTGGGCCGAACCGGTTGCCGAGCGGTATCGCCGGTTCCTCGCCCTCGCGGGCTGATCGGCGATTGCAAACGAAGCCCGTCGAGCGGGCAGGGAACTCCTAAGCTGACACGCATGTCAGTGACTGCGGATCTGCCGTTCGACGTGATGGGCCAGTTCTCGGGGGTCGCGGGCGACCTGCGCGATCCGTACCCCGACTTCCATGCCAAGCGGCGGGATCGGCCCGTCGAGCTGATGGCGGACGGCGGTTACGAGATCTATCCCTACGACCTCGTGTCGAGCGTGATGCGTGACAACGTGACCTTCGCGTCGGGCTCGATCCGCGAGTTCATGAGCGTCGTGATGGGTCCGTACCCGCTCGTCGGCATGGACGAACCCGAACACCGACGGCTACGCGCGCTGGTGGCGCAGGCGTTCCGGCAGCGCAACCTTGCCCACTGGGACGAGGACCTGGTGGTGCCCGTCGTCGACGAGATGATCGACGGGTTCGCGGCGCGGGGGAGCGCGGACCTGGTGAGCGAGTTCACCTACCACTACCCGGCGCAGGTGATCGCGGCCATCCTCGGGCTGCCGAGATCGGACCATGCGTTCTTCCACCCGAGGGCGCTCGCGTTGGTCAACGTCGCGGTGCGGCCCGAGGAAGGCATCCTCGCGAGCGAGGAGCTGCGCGAGTACTTCGTCGGCATCATGGACGAGCGCCGCTCCCATCCCGGCACCGACATCATCAGCGAGCTCACGGCGGCCGAACTCGACGGCGAGCGCCTCGGGGACGAGGAGATCCTGTCCTTCCTCCGGTTGTTGCTCCCGGCCGGCGCCGAGACCACGTACCGGGCGACCGGCAGCTTCCTCTATGGCCTGCTCACCCACCCCGACCAGCTGGCCGCGTTGCGGACGGATCGGGAGTTGATGACCCAGGCCATCGAGGAATCGATCCGCTGGGAAGGACCGCTGCTCATCACGTCGCGAGAGTGCGCGGTCGACACGGAGGTCGCCGGGGTTCCGATCCCCAAGGGTGGCTTCGTCACCGTCAACCTGGGTGCGGCGAACCACGACGAGACCCGCTGGGACCGGCCCGACGAGTTCGACATCTTGCGGGCCCCGCAGCCGCACATCGCGTTCGGTCACGGCGTGCACATGTGTCTCGGGATCCACCTCGCCCGGATGGAGATGGCATCCGCGATGAACCGGCTGCTCGACCGGTGCCCGAATCTGCGCATCGACGCGGAGCGGTGGGAGGCGCACGACGTCCACATCCACGGTGAGCGGTTCCGGTCACCGACGACCCTGCCCGTCCTGTTCGAAGCCGCGTAGGCCCGGCTGATGAGCGACGAATCGGTTGGTGACGGAGGCGGGGCCTCGTTGGCGACGATCCTCGCCGTCTGGCCGGCCAACTGGCAGGTGGCCCTCGACGGTGGCATGCCCGACGCGAAGCCACCGATGGATTCCGCCGCGGTCTCCTGGGCCCGGCTGCCGCTCCAACTCCCCATGCTCTGGGGTGCCCTGAAGGTCGCCCGCGGTACCTGAAGGGTTCAGGGGCGGAGACCCGCGG
>JBDUBS010000518.1:0-1639 GCA_040003875.1 Acidimicrobiia bacterium
ATCGAAAAGGCCAGACCTATACTCGCCCCGTTCTGGCGACGGGCTGGAGGGGCCGCGTGACCGAGTATTACCGGCAGTATCTGGCGGTTGCCGTGCTGATCGGCGCGGGGATAGCGATGGTGGGCGGCATGCTCGGGCTCGGCAAGCTCGTGCGCCCGACGCGACCCCAGGCCGCCAAGTACGTCACCTACGAATCGGGTTCCGACCCGGTGGGTGGCTGGGGCCAGTCGAACGTCCGTTACTACGTCTATGCGCTGCTCTTCGTCATGTTCGACGTGGAAGCGGTGTTCATCTTCCCCTGGGCGGTTCGCCTCGAGCAGCTCGGCGTCCAGTCGCTGGTCTCGATGATCGTCTTCATCGTGATCCTGACCCTCGGCCTGGTCTACGCCTGGCGGAAGGGTGTGCTGCGATGGGCCTAGTCGAAAAGGGTGTCTTCGGGAAGAAACCGCTCAAGCCGGTCACCTGGCTGCTCAACTACAGCCGGAAGTACAGCCTGTGGATGTTCCAGTGGGGCCTCGCCTGCTGCGCGATCGAGATGGGCGCGGCCCTGGCCAGCCCGCGCTACGACATGATGCGACTCGGCGTCATCCCGTTCCCGGCCAGCCCTCGCCAGGCTGACCTCGTCGTCATCTCTGGCACCGTGACCGACAAGATGGCGCCCGCGATCCGTCGGCTCTACGAGCAGATGCCCGACCCGAAGTACGTGATCTCGATGGGCTCGTGTGCCAACTGCGGGGGCCCCTACTGGGACTCGTACTCGGTGACCAAGGGTGTCGACCAGATCATCCCGGTCGACATCTACGTCCCGGGCTGTCCGCCCCGTCCCGAGGCGCTGCTCGAGGCGATCGTGATGCTGCAAGAGCGGATCCAGAACGAAGGACTTGGCAACGACGAACTCGCCCAGCGCTGGCGAGGCGAGTACGTGCCGGTGGAGAAGAGCGTTCCGGTCGAGGTCACGGCGTAGCGATGGCCGAGGAGACCCCCGACCCGGCCGAGCCGGACGCGACCCCAGAGCCGGCCGACCCGGACGGGACCTCGTCTGACGCACCGGAAGCGGTCGAGACCGACGAGAATGCCGCGCCAGGGGATGAACCGACCGAGGCTGAGGTTGAGTCGACTCCGGCGGCCGAGGTGCCCGACGAACCGGAGGTCGAACTCGATCCGGAGATCGAGGCGCTGTTCGCGCGGTTCGAGGCCGCCCTCGGCGACGGCGTCGTCGACCACGCGGCCTCGCACGGGACCCTGGTGGTTCGGGTCCGACCCGACGCGTGGCGCCGGGCGGCCGAGGTCGCGCGCGCCGATCTCGACTGCGACTACCTCTCGTTCGTCTCCGGCATCGACTGGATGCCGGCGCCCAAGGCGCCGGGTGACGAGGGTGGCGACATCTCGGCGCCCGTCCAACCCGACACGATGACCTTCGGGGTGACCGGATCGGATGGGCGGTTCCAGGTGTTCGGCCACGTGCAGTCGACGACCAAGCACTGGGGCATCACCCTCAAGACCGACGTCGGGGAGACCGAGCCGCGCGTCGACAGCTGGGTCGGGGTCTACCCGGGCGCCGACTGGCACGAACGCGAGTGCTGGGAGATGTACGGCATCGACTTCGCCGGCCATCCGAAGATCCGTCACTTGTACCTAC
>JBDUBS010000180.1:0-1639 GCA_040003875.1 Acidimicrobiia bacterium
CGTAGACGATTCGATCATCGGCAGTCGAGATGGCCCATCGCGCCGACGAGCCCGCGGCCGACGCCAAGATCCCATCCCGAGACCAACCCGTCGATCATGGCCGCATTCAACTCGACTCCGGATCGCCGATCGAGTGACCGCCGGGGGAGGCACGCGATTGGGTCATCTCCGAGTGCGAAGACATACCGTGCGCCGATGCAGATCGCGATCGTCACCGGTTGCTCCACGGGCATCGGCTTCGCCACCGCCCTTCGCCTCGCACAGGAAGGTTGCCGGGTGTACGCCACGGTGCGGTCGGAACCGTCCGGCGCTGCGCTCCTCGCGGCGGCCGGCGACCTGCCGGTGTCGCTCCTGATCGTCGAAATCGACGACAGCGAATCCGTGGCCCGTGGTGTCGCGTCGGTGATCGAGACCGAGAGCCGCATCGACATCCTCGTGAACAACGCCGGTGTGGTCGAGGGTGCCGACATCGAAGCGACGCCACTCGCTGTGTTCGAATCGATGATGAACATCAACACCTGGGGTGCGCTACGCGGAATCCACGCGGTGCTCCCGACCATGCGTGAGCAACGGAGCGGCTGCATCGTCAACGTCACCTCGATCGCGGGCCGCGTCGCGTGCGCCGGTCAGGGTGCGTACGCCGCATCGAAGTGGGCGGCCGAGGCCATCAGCGAAGTCCTCGCCGCTGAGGTCGCACCGTTCGGCATCCGGATTGCGGTCATCGAACCCGGCGTGGTCGCGACTGCGATGGTCGACAAGTCGATGCAGCAGTCGATCGACTTCGAGTCGCCGTACTTCCCGACCACGTTCCGGACGTCGCGGTTCCTGCTCGCCGGGCTGGCCGACGCGTCCGCGCCTACCGACGTTGCGAGCACGATCTGGGGCGCGATCACGACGCCTACTCCGACGCTCCGCTACACCGTCGGCGCCGACGCGGCCGCGCTCGCAAGCCACCGCCCGAACCTGACCGACGACGCCTGGATCGCCGGGCTCAGCGACGCCGACGACGACGTCTGGCGTGCCAACATGCGCACCTGGGGCGGCACCGAGGTCCCGCCCCTCTGAGGCTCGTCAGCCGAGCGCGACCCGAACCTGGGTCCGCCAGGGATCGGGACAGTTCCAGTAGGTGAGTCCGCTGGCCGCGGTCGCCTCGGGGTACAGAACCCACGCGACGCAGTCGGCCACCTTTTCGGAGTCGTCCCACGGGCTCCCCGGCCGGACCGCCGGCGCCCCTGCGACCGCGGCGGTGAGCGCCCCCGCGCGGCCCGACCGCAGGTGGACACTGTGCGCCAACTCGTGCACCGTCACGTAGGTGAGCGCGGCACCGCTTCGGAGTGCGCGCTCGCTGACCCACACGTCGTTCGGTTCCGGGTTGTATCCGCCGGCGTGGCAGCAATCGATCGGGTTGTATCCGAAGTGCACGTGCGCACCCCCCTCCCACAACACCGGAGGCAGCGTCGGCAGGAGTGCGTCGAGTTGCGCGTCACCGGTCGAGAACCTGGCGGGCTCTGCCGCCGCGATCACCGGAATGGTCGTGGTCGTGGTCGTGGTCGTGGTCGTCGTCGTCGGTAGGACCGACGGGCCGGAGTGGACCGACGAGCGGGGTCGGGCCGGTGGGGCGGCCGTCGGTGAGTACCCG
>JBDUBS010000353.1:0-1635 GCA_040003875.1 Acidimicrobiia bacterium
GATGACCGCGACGACGGTACGGGTCTGGCGCCAGACGATCAACGCGATCACGACCGCCGCGAGGACGAGCACGCTCCGCGACGCAAAGATCGACCGTTCGACGTCGGGGCCGCCGATCCAACCCGCGATCAGGAGCAACGGATAAAGCGGTCCGCGCAGCGTGCCCACCGACGCGCCGTCGGGCAGCACGAATCCATGACCCCGATAGATGTTGAACCCGACGCTGAGGTACGCGCTGCCATCGGAGTTCACGACCCAGTGCGGATACCGGACGAACCAGCCCCATCCGACCAGTCCGGTTCCGATCGCGACCACCACCGACGTCCACCATCGAGGCGCGCGCGGTGACGCGGCAGGCGGCGCCCCATCAGTCATGATGGTTCGGATTCTTGCAGCCTGACCCATGATCGTGATGACTCTCTCCCCTTCTGCACGCCCATCGGCACGTTCCGTCGCCGCGGTCGTCGTCATCAGTGCGGCCTTGACGTTGAGCGCGTGCAGCGGGAGTTCCTCGCCCAAGGCCAGTGCGCCGGTAGAGCCCACGACGCCGAGTACGGCGGTGGCTACGACGACCCCACCGGCGACCACCGCCGAGAACCCGGCATTCGTGTACCAGAAGATCGCGGCCGGAGCTGACCTCTCGAAACTCGGAAAGGTCAACATCGTCGTCGCGGCCCGCCAGAACGGTGCCGAAGCGGTGAAGGCCATCCACGCCATCGGGGCGAAGGCGTACCGCTACGTGCAGACGTATTGGTTCCCGGCGGGCGTCGACTACGACGGACTCGACATCGGCGTGCATCAGGACTGGGCCTTCTGTCAGAACGGCAGTACGCCGGTGGTCGGTCGGCGTCAGGCCGGCACCAAGGACCTCACGTTCCTCGACATGAACGAGCGTGCGGTCCACGACTTCTTCGCGGCCCAGTTCGCCCGCTTGCGGGTCGAAGGTTGGGACGGGGTCTTCTTCGACCGCGGGTACGCGTCGCTGACGGGGATCGACACCCAACGTGCCGGCATCTGGAATCGTGCCTCGACGTGTACCCAGGCCCCGGTGCAGCCCGGCGCGACCTTTGCCGACGCGTACATCGGCATGATGCTCGAGGTGCGGAAGGCCGGCATGGAGTTGATGTTCAACTACGGCCTGTCGCCCTTCGACAGCCATACGCCGCTGCGGCCCGACTCGCGGTCGGCCGCCTGCGCCGACCCGTCGGCCGCGGCCTGTCCCCGGCTGTCGGATGCGTGGAGCATCGCCAACTGGGTGCTCGACGAGGGCGTCGCGCACCGAGACGACGTTGCGTTCCTCACCGACTTCGCGGCCAACCGGGCCAACGAGCAGGATCCGGCCCACGGAGGCCGCGTGATCGGATTGATCACCAGCACCGCGGTGAAAGACGTGAGCCGCGAGTCGGTGTTCTTCGCGTGGTCGCGCGTGAAGCTCTTCGCGTTCGGCGTGGGGGTCGGGACCGGCGATGACGGGTGTCCGGGGGTCGCGGCCGACGCGGTCTGCAACCGCCGGATGGTGTTCCCCGAACTCGCCGACACGATCCTCGGCCGTCCCCTCGATCCGCAGCCGGTCGCGTCCATGTGCGACGGCAGCGACGCGGTTCATTGCGTCTGGACCCGCCACTACCAGCACGG
>JBDUBS010000552.1:0-1632 GCA_040003875.1 Acidimicrobiia bacterium
GACCGGGGTGTGGAGTTCCGAAGCGATCGCGGCCGCGAACGTGGCGAACGTCGGATCCGGTTCGATCGCGTCAAGCCGCCCGCACCGCTCGAGTACGTCGAGGACGGCGACGCACGCCTCCTGCTCGACCGCGGGCCACGTGCAAATCACGACATCGCCTCCGAGCAGGTCGACGAGTACCGAGCGCGCGGCGTCGGAACGTTTGACCCACCCCGCTGCGAGCTCGAGCGCGCTGAGCCGGAGCCGGAGGTCGGCGACGTATTCGACCAGCTCACGCGCGGCGTCGGCTTCTCGCTGGAGCCCGCGACCGTCGTCGAGGCCCGCGGTGACCCGGTCGGTGGCGCGCGATTCGAGATCCGCGATGTGCGCGGCCAGGTGGATGGCCCAGTCGTCGCCGTCCACGATGCCGGCGCGTCGGGAGATGCGGTCCCACCGGTCGATCGGCACGGCCGCACCGGCCGCGCTCCGCGCGGGCGTACTCGCGAAGAGCGCGACCACCTCGTCTCGTGCGAACTTCGCGCCCACCAGCCGGACCAACCGGTCGAGCATCCGCCCGGCCATGGTGTCGGCGAGGGTGCGGATAGCCGGACCGTTATGCGGAATGCCGGCCGCGTCGAGGTGGGACGCGACCGTCCGCGCGTACGGCTCGGCCGCCGGCGCGAGGACGGCCATTCGGTCGAACGGCACCCCGGCCGCGGCGAGACCCAGCATCCGCCGGGTCACCGCCCTGACTTCCTCGTCCACGTCCGAGGCACTGATGATCTCGGTCCCCGTCGTCGACGCGGCAGGCTCGACGGCGACGGTGGGCAGCCCGAGTCGCTCACACTCGCGCCGGATCGGATCGTCGGCCACTGGATCACCGGTGAGACCGAGGATGACGACACTCGGACGCGCATCGATGACCGCACCGACGAGATCCACCAGGGCCGGGGCCAACGGCTGCGGCAAGTGCACGATGACGGTGCCGAGCGACCGGAATGCCGCCGACTCCTGCTCGACCGCGGCGCCCGCGTGGCGCGCGAGCGCATCCTCGTCGGCGTAGCCGGCCAGCCGGAGCCGAACCCGTTCGAACAACTCGATCAACCCGCGCGCCCGTGCCGAACCGGCCCGGCGGATGCGGGCCAGGGTCTCGGGTCGCGCACGCGACAACTCTGCGTAGCGGACCGCGAGCGCGCGTTCGGTGGAGACGTGACCGGCGACGGCTGCGAACGCCCCCGGCTCGGCCCGCAACTCCACCCTGACCGCAGCCACGAGGATCGCATCGGTGAGCTCACCGTCTTCTCCCGCAGCCGCGCCGGGCCGACCCAGCCGCTCGGCGAGGGCGTACGGGGTGATGAACGACACGTTGGCCAGCCCCGCGCCGGCACCGAGCACCCGGCGCGCGGCCAGCCCCGCGAGGTTGGACGGCACGATCACCGTGACCGCCGCGAGCGGGTCGGCCGCCTGGGAGTGTCGGATCTCGTCTCGCAACGCCAGCGTCGCGGGCCGTCCGTAGCCCGTCCTCCGAACCGATTTCACACCTGCGGATGGCGTCCGCGCCCCTTCGCCCGTCACACGCGGCACTGTACGCCGGGGGTGCGACATCGACCGCGAGCGGCAGGACCCCCAAGGATCAGGACGTCGAGTCTCAGC
>JBDUBS010000378.1:0-1629 GCA_040003875.1 Acidimicrobiia bacterium
ACGGCCGGGAAGATCACGCTGACCGCCGACGAGCAGGCGATCGACACGCGCTATCTCGGTTTCACGGTCAGCCCGCACGAGGAATGCGCCGTCGAGGAGGCCGTTCGGATCGTCGAGGCGCAGGGTGGTTCGAGCACGGTCATCACCCTCGGCCCGGAGGAGGCGGCCGACCAGCTGCGCGAGGCGATGGCGATCGGCATCGACCGCGCGATCCACCTCGTCACCGACGGTGGGGAGTGGGAGGCGATCGCGACCGCGGCTGCCATCACGGAGGCGGTCCGTGCGCGCGAGGCGGCCGACGGGCCCTTCGACCTGATCCTGCTCGGGAACGAGGCCGCCGACACCGGCGAGTACCAGGTCGGTATCCGGGTCGCCGTCGCGCTCGACCGGCCGATCGTGTCCGGTGCCAAGGGTCTCGAGGTCCGCGACGACGCGATCGTCGCCCGGCGCGAGGCCCCCGGTGGCGGTTGGGAGATCTACGAGATCCCACGCCCCGCGGTCGTCTCGGTCAAGGAGGGGATCAATCTACCTCGCTACCCGTCGGTCCCCGGGCGACTCCGCGCACGCAAGAAGGAGATCGAGCGGATCGAGGTGCCGCGCGACGCGGTTGCGGCGCCGGCCAAGATCCGGCTGCGCGTCCCGGTCGAGCGCGAGAGCGCCGTCGATATCCTCGGCGAAGGACCCGAAGCTGCGCCACGCGTCGTCGACGTGCTTCGGCGCCTGGGGTTGATCGCATGATCCTGGTCGTCGTCGAGCACGAAGGGGGAATGCCGGACCGGCTCTCGCTGGAAGCGCTGACCTTGGGCCGTGGGCTGGCCGAGGCCACGGGCGTCCCACTCCACGCCGTCGCCTGGGGGCAGGGTGCGGCAGGCCTCGGCGGTGCCCTCGTCGCGAGCGGCGTCGCCGTCCTGCACGCGATCGAGGATCCGCGTTTCACCGACTACGCCCCCGAGGCTCTCGGAAAGGCCCTGGCTGAGTTGGCGGAGCGCGAGCGTCCGGACGTCGTGATCGGCACGGGGAGCGAGCGTGGGGCCGAGGTGCTGGCCCATGCCGCGGCACGGACCGGGCTGCCGCTCGCGGCCAATTGCACGGAGGTCCGCCCGGGCGACCCGTGGCAGGTCACTCGCCAGCGCTGGGGCGGGAGCCTCCTCGAAGAGGCCCGGCTCGACGGCCCGGTCCGACTTTTGACTGTCGCCCCGCACGCACTCGAGCCTGCCGTCGCCGCGGCCGCGGACGCCCCCGGTTCGGCGACGGTCCAGCTGTTCGCCCCGGACCTCACGGATCGTGACTTCCGCGTCCGGATCACCTCGCGCGTCCCGGCCGAGGCGGGCAAGATCTCGCTCGCGGATGCCCGCGTCGTGATCGGTGGTGGACGCGGCGTGGGGAGTGCCGACGGGTTCGCGGAGCTCGACGAGCTCGCAACGCTCCTCGGCGGCGCGGTCGGGGTCTCGCGCGTCGTGACGTCCGCGGGCTGGCGGCCGCACGCGCAGCAGGTGGGTCAGACGGGGACACGCATCGCGCCCGACCTGTACATCGCGTGCGGGATCAGCGGGGCGATCCAGCACATCGTCGGCTGTCGATCCGCCAAGGCGATCCTCGCGATCAACACGGACCGCGACGCGCCGATGG
>JBDUBS010000311.1:0-5395 GCA_040003875.1 Acidimicrobiia bacterium
GGCGTGCCGCGCGCGCCCCGCCCTTGATCGCGAGGTTGTCGGCCTCGGTGCCGCCGCCGGTGAAGACCACCTCGCGCGGCTCGCAGGCGAGGACCGTGGCCACGGTCTCGCGGGCTTCCTCGAGCGCGGTCTTGGCGGCCCGCGCCGCACCGTGACTCCCCGACGGATTTCCCGGGTGGTCCGTGAGGAACGGGAGCATCGCGGCGACCGCCTCCGGGCGCATCGGTGTGCTCGCCGCATGATCGAGATAAGCCCGAAGGCCCGAAGTTCCACTCATGATTTCGCCAAGTCTAGGAACTTGTACCAGAACCACACCTCGGTGAGCCCACACCCGAACCGGAGCGAGGAACGAGCGGAGATGAGCAGCCCGGGAGCGAGCCCCACGTCGGGCAAGGCCATCAGGAGTGCGAGCGGACGGGCCGAAAATATGTGACGAGTGCCTCGGAACCATTGTGGTTTCGCTTGCGTTGACCGGGGTACGACACGCGTAATCCCGGGAACGCGGAGACCGGGGTTCACGGGAATCGGAGGCCCGGCATGACTGTCACACCCCCATGCGACACTCACCACGTGACCACGCAACTACGACTCCTCACCGGCGGTGACCTGCCCCAGCAGGCCCCCCGATCAAAGGCTCCCACGGCCACCAAGGCTGAGCGGACCGCCTCGCGGCAACGCACGGTCTGGCTCGACGCGCGGACCCGTCAGATCGGCCGGTCGGGCGTGGCCGAGGCCCGTCGGCGCCTCGCCGAGATCAACGCCACGAGCGAGCGCGCCCACGATCTCGTCAAGGCCAGCTAGACCCCGTTCCCTCGATCATCAGCGGGCGGGTTGGTATACCCCGAACTCGTCACGGAGCACGTCGGACACCTCACCCAACGTGGCGTAGGCCCGCAGCGCCTCCTTCATCGGGTACAGCAGGTTCTGGGTCCCCTGCGCTGCGGTCCGTACGTCGGCGAGGGCCGAGTCCACCGCGTTCTGGTCGCGACGAGCTCGAAGATCCTTCAGCCGGCCGGACTGCTGACGTTCCAACTCGGGGTCGATCGGGAACACGTCGGGTTCGCCTACGGCCGCATCGGCGAACTTGTTGACGCCGACGATCACCTTCTCGCCGTTGTCCACCGACTTCGCCCATTCGAACGCGGCCCGCTCGATCTCGTCCTGCATGAAGCCGGCTTCGATCGCAGCCACTGCGCCACCCTCGGCGTCGATCCGCTCGATGTAGCGCCAGGCCTCGGCCTCGACCGCGTCGGTGAGCGATTCCACGAAGTACGAACCGGCGAGCGGGTCGACGGTCGCGGTCATACCAGTCTCGTAGGCGACGATCTGTTGGGTGCGCAACGCGATCTTGGCCGCGCGTTCGGTGGGCAGACCGAGGGCCTCGTCGAACCCGTTGGTGTGGAGCGACTGCGTGCCGCCGAGCGCGGCAGCCATCGCCTGGAGCGCCACCCGCACGATGTTGTTCTCGGGCTGTTGCGCGGTGAGCATCGAACCCGCGGTCTGCGTGTGGAACCGCAGCAGCTTCGACTTCTCCTTCTGTGCCCCGAACCGGAGGCTCATGATCGAATACCACATGCGCCGCGCAGCCCGGAACTTCGCGACCTCCTCGAAGAAGTCGTTGTGGCCGTTCCAGAAAAACGACAGGCGGGGCGCAAAGTCATCGACGTCGAGCCCGGCGTCAACCGCGGCCTGGACGTACGCGATCGCGTTGCTCAACGTGAACGCGATCTCCTGCACCGCGGTGCTGCCCGCCTCGCGGATGTGGTAGCCGGAGATCGAGATGGTGTTCCAGCGCGGGACGTGCTCGCCGCAGTAGGCGAAGATGTCGGTGATGATCCGCATCGATTGACGCGGCGGGTAGATGTACGTGCCGCGCGCGACGTACTCCTTGAGGATGTCGTTCTGAATCGTGCCGCCGATCTGATCGGCCGACACGCCCTGGTTCTCGGCGACCAACTCGTACATCAGCAGCAGGATCGCGGCGGTGGAGTTGATGGTCATCGAGGTGGTGACGGTGTCGAGTGGGAGACCGTGGAGGAGGAGTTCCATGTCCTCGAGCGAGTCGATGGCCACGCCGACCTTGCCGACCTCGCCCTCCGACCGCGGGTGGTCGGAGTCGTAGCCCATCTGGGTGGGCAGGTCGAACGCGCAGGAGAGGCCGGTCTGGCCCGCGCCGAGAAGGAAGTGGAAACGCTTGTTGGTGTCGGCGGCGGTGCCGAAACCCGAGTACTGGCGCATCGTCCACGGGCGGGTCCGGTACATCTGTTCGTAGACCCCGCGGGTATACGGCGGCGCGCCGGCGGCGCCGAGCTGGGCGACCGGGTCCCATTCGCCGAGGTCGGCCGCGGTGTACTGCGGTTTGATCTCGATACCGGAGTCGGTGGAGCGGGATACGTCGTCGGCCATCGGCGAATCGTACCGGTGCACTCGATTCCCGCCCCAGCCCGGACGAGACTGCCCGGATGCGCCGCATCGGAATCTTCCTCGTCCTCCTCGCGACCACGGTCGGAGCGTGCGCGAGTGGCAGCAGCTCCTCCGCTGCGAAACCGTCGGCTTCGTCCACCACGAGCGGCCCGCTGACCGAGACCCAGCGCGTGGTCGGGGCCGGGATGGTCGTGGCCGCCGATGTGCCGGGCGCGGTGATGCGCCCGCGCACGCCCTCGGGCCTCTCCGATCGCGAAGCGCAGAAGGTGGCGAGCTGCCGCAGCTTCCTCGACCGCAAGCGCGACGGGTTCCTCGAGCGCCGCTCGCACCCGTTCACCCGCAACGGCGTGACTGTGCGCAGCGCGACGAGCGCCCACAGCACGAGCGGCGAGGTGGCGACGCAACTCGATCTCGCACGCGACCCCGCCACCTTCACCTGCGTGGGCGATCTCCTGCGCAAGCTCGTGACCGCGCGCCTGCCGGCGACCACCACGCTCGACCACCTCTCGGTGAGCCCGATCGCGGTGAACGAAGTCGGCGACGATGTCTCTGCGTTGCGCGTGACCACCGCGCTGACCGCGGGCACGCAGCAGACCACCGAACTCACGGACATCATCGACGTGCAAGTGGGTCGCTACCGGCTCCGCCTCGACGTCGACGCCAGAACCACCGCAGAACTCGCCGAGGTGGAGACCACGCTGTTACCGAAACTCGTCGACCGCATGAAGCGCGCCGGCGCGTAGTCTCGACCGCCGTGGCCGTTGCGATCACCCTCACCGACGACGACCTCGTCGTGAAGTTCACCGGCCTCGACGCACTGTGGGCCGTGAGCGGTGGCATCACCCTGCCGCTCACCGAGGTGGTGGGCGCGAAGTTGGTGGACACTGCGGTAGCGAGGGCGCGGCTCCGGTGGAAGATCAGCGGCACCGGGCTCACCGGAGTGGTGAAGGCGGGTCAGTTCACCGTGGCCGACGAACCCGGCGCACGCGAGTTGTGGTCCACCTACCGCGACTCCGAATACCTGGAGATCGCCACCACCCGTCGGCGCCCGCATCGCATCGTGGTGCAGCACCCCGACCGGTTCACGTTGGCCCAGGCGATCAACGAGCGCGCGCGCGGCGGTTCATCCGGTCTGGGGTGACGCGTCGCGTACGCGCCGACACCGCGTGACGATGCCCGCGCCGGCAGTCCAGCTGACTTCCCCAGACCCGACCCGGTACGGTCCAGTGGGCCCCGCGGTCACGCCCAGCACGATCAGGAACCGCAAGGTCGAGGGAGAGGTCGTCGTAGATGCGCAACCCGGGGACCGAAGGCGGCGCTCATTCAGCCCCCGGAGATTGGCGGGTGCTCGACCGGTACTGGCGAGCGGCCAACTATCTCACCGTGGGTCAGATCTACCTGCAAGAGAACCCCCTCCTGCGCGAGCCGTTGCGGCCCGAGCACATCAAACCCAGGCTGCTCGGGCATTGGGGAACATCTCCGGGTCTGAGCCTCGTCTACGTGCATCTCAACCGTCTGATTCGCGAGCGCGATGCGAACGTGATCTACGTGGCGGGGCCGGGACACGGCGGCCCGGCGATCCTGGCGAACGTCTACTTGGAAGGCGTCTACTCCGAGATATACCCGCGAATCACCCGCGACGAAGCGGGCATGCGGGCCCTGTTCCGTCAGTTCTCGACGCCGGGCGGCGTGCCGAGCCACGTCAGCGTTCCGACGCCGGGCTCCATCCACGAGGGCGGCGAGCTCGGCTATTCACTCGTCCACGCCTTCGGTGCCGCATTCGACAATCCGGATCTGGTCGTGGCGTGCGTCGTGGGCGACGGCGAGGCCGAGACCGGGCCGCTGGAAGGCTCTTGGAAGGGCGTCCACTTCCTGAACCCGGCTCGCGACGGCGCGGTACTCCCGGTCCTGCACCTCAACGGGTACAAGATCGGCAATCCCACCGTCCTCGCGCGCAGTTCCGACGAGGACGTCAAGAGTCTGCTCTCGGGGCACGGGTACGACGTGATGTTCGTCGAGGGTGACGAGCCGACGGCCGTCCACGAATCGTTCGCCGCGACGCTCGACGCTGCGCACGACCGCATCGTCGAGATCCAGGCCGAGGCACGCACCCACGGCGTGCGCGGCCGCCCCCGATGGCCGGCCATCGTGCTCCGGACACCTAAGGGTTGGACCGGGCCGAAGGTCGTCGACGGCCAGCAGGTGGAGGGCACCTTCCGCGCCCACCAGGTGCCATTGGCGAACGTCCGCGACGACGAGTCGCACCTCGAGATGCTCGAGGCGTGGATGCGCAGCTACCACCCAGAGGACCTGTTCGACGCGAGCGGTCGGCTGGTCGATGACCTCGCCGCACTGGCACCCGAAGGTGACCGGCGCATGGGCGCGAATCCACACGCCAACGGCGGCCGTCTGACCGTCCCCCTCGACCTTCCCGACTACCGCGACTACGCGGTCACGGTGGCGGCGCCCGGACACGAACGACAGGAGTCGACCCGCCGGATGGCGGAGTGGATGCGTGACATCTTCGTGCGCAACGTCGATGCGGCGAACTTCCGGATCACGTGTCCCGACGAGGCGCGCTCGAATCGACTCGATCCCGTCTTCGAGGTCGAACATCGCGTCACCCTCGATCCGGTGCTCCCGACCGACGATCACGAGTCGCCCGACGGGCGGGTGATGGAGGTCCTCAGCGAACACAACTGTCAGGGGTGGCTCGAGGGCTACGTGCTCACCGGCCGTCACGGGATCTTCGTCACCTACGAGGCCTTCGCCATGGTCTCGGCGTCGATGCTGATCCAACACACGAAATGGTTGGAGGCGGCCCAGGGTCTCGCGTGGCGCATGCCGGTCCCCTCGTTGAACGTTCTGCTCACGTCGACGTGCTGGCGCAACGACCACAACGGGTTCAGCCACCAAGGTCCGGGCCTCATCGACGTCCTCCTGTCGATGCGGGGCACGGTCGGGCGCATCT
>JBDUBS010000350.1:0-5390 GCA_040003875.1 Acidimicrobiia bacterium
TTCGAGCTGGCGGTGCATCCTGTCGCGCTCGTCCGGCGGCGTGGTGCGGCTGTAAAGGGGCATGCAGACCTCGAAGTAGCGCCGCATCGAATCCGGGGTCGGCAGGGCCCAGAATTCGGCCGCCGCGTCGCGCGCCTCGGCGCCGCCGAGGCGTTCGAAGACCGGGAGCATGAGCGATGGATCCGAACGCGCGGTGGTGGAGTCGAGGATCACGCGACCGGCATGCCCGGGATGGTCGACCAGATACTGGAGCGCGACCATGCCACCGAAGGAGACGCCGTAGACGATCGGATCGACGATCTCCAGCGCGTCGCACAACGCAACGAGGTCGGCCGCCCACTGTTCGAGGTTCCAGGTCGACGCGTCGGTCCGGTCGCTGCGGCCTTGACCCCGATGGTCGTAGTACACGACCTGGGCGAGGTCGGTCATCCGTGACCACTGCGGCTTGAACCCCGAATGATCGAATCCGGGTCCGCCGTGAAGCACGATGAGCGTCGGCCGGGCGCGCATCGTCGGACCGTCGGGCACGAGACCGAGCCCCTCGACGTCGACGAACAGCCGGCAGTCACCGATCGAGACGCGCATGATGGCGACGGTAGCCCCGCGCGGGGATCCCCATCCCGCGGCGGGGCCTCGAGCGGTGGCTCCAACGGTGGCCTCTAGCCTGCGGTCAATGGACGAGCTCGCGGGTCGGTCGGCGGTGGTCACGGGGGCGGGAAGCGGCATCGGGCAGGCCCTCGCGCACGCGTTCGCCGCCGAGGGCGCGCGGGTGGCGATCGCCGACGTCGAGGCGGGCGCGCTCGCCTCGACCGAGGCCGAGCTCCGGGCGGGTGGCACCGAGGTCCTCGCGGCCCACGTGGACGTCGCCGCATCGGAGTCGGTTCGTGCGTTCGCCCGGCTCGTGGACGACGAACTCGGTGGTGCCGACGTGCTGTGCAACAACGCCGGCGTCTTCGCGGGCGGACTCAGCTGGGAACGCCCGGTGGCCGACTTCGATTGGGTGATGGGCGTCAACTTCTACGGGATGCTCCACGGGATCCAGGCCTTCGTGCCGGGCATGATCGAGCGGGCCCGTCCGGGTCATGTGGTCAACACGATGTCGGCGGCGGGACTCTTCCCGTCGGCGTTCTCGGCTCCTTACACCGCGTCGAAGTTCGCCGCGCTGGCCCTCACCGAATGCCTCGCGGGGGAGTTGGTCGCGGTCGGCGCACCCATCGGCGTCACCGCACTGTGTCCCGGCGCGGTGAAGACGGGGATTGCGTCGTCCACCCGCAACCGGCCGGCAGCGACTGCACCCGACCCGTCGTCCGAGTTCGTCGACCGCATGCTCAGCGAGAACACGGAGCGGGGGATGCCGCCGTGCCAGGTCGCCGCGATGGTGGTGGCCGCGGTGAGGGCGGGTCGGTACCTGCAACTCACCGGTGACGGGTATGCGACCGCCTTGCGCACGCGCGCCGACGAGTTGCTCGCGGGCGGGTTGCCGTCGTTACCGCGCTTCGACTGACGACGGTGAGTGCGGTTCGGACAACGGTTCGAACACCGTGACCGGGTCGAGTCGGTGCGCGAACCGGCGCAGCGTGGCGAGCACGGCGCGACCGGTCAGCAGGATCAGGATCAGCGTGGGCAGCGCGCGAGCGGCATCGTTGGCGAACGAGGTCGCCACGTAGAACGACCAGTAGTGGCGGATCGTCGTGCCGAGGCTCGAGCCCGGGATCCACGAGAGGTCGCCGCCGTCACGTTGGTAGGGCCAGAACCAGAAGTTCATCACCGCGCCGAACCCGAAGCCCCACACCCACCCGAACGCGCCGAGGGCGAGTACCTCGACGCGCGGCGACCACCGGCTGGTGATTCGACCGAACCAACCGGCAGTGGCCCCCAGCCACGCCAGTGCGAGCATCTGGTACGGCAACCACGGTCCGATCCCACCCGTGATCACCGCCGACACTGCCATCGCACTGAGGCCGAGCAACATCCCGAAGCGGGGTCCGAAGGCGACCCCCGCGAGGATCACGAAGAAATAGAACGCGTTGTTGCCGAGGGGGAGGGCGACGAGTCGTAGGAGCCCCTCGGATGCGGCCAGCACGCCGAGCACCGCCACGGTCATCGCGGTCATCGACCCGCGCCGGACCTCGACGAGGAGCGCGGTGAGAGCCAACGCACCGACGATCCCCGCGACGAGGGGTGCGTCGCCGGAGTGGGCCTGGTCCGGGAGGGCCGAACTGGGGAGCCAGAACGGATAGAGGAACGCGGCGATTCCGATGATCGTGACGAGCGCGTAGATCGCGACCGGTTGGACGCGCGTGACCCAAGACTGCGCGTCGGCCGACCGGGGCACGGAAGCGAGCGCAGTCACCGGTCGACCCTTGGTGTGGCGGCGGTCGCCGCGACCTGCTCGACGGTGAGGAAGCCGGGCAGCACTTTGGCGATCTGCGGGGCGAAGAGGGAATCGGCGAGGACGGTGGCAGCCGAGCCCGCGGCCACGACCTCACCATCGCCGAGCACCAGCGCTTCGTGCGCGCACCGGGCCGCCAGTTCGACGTCGTGGGTGGCGAGCACCACGGCCCCGCCATCGGCCGCGTGACGTGCGATCGCCCGCTCGAGCGCGTGACGCGATGCCGCGTCCATCCCGCGCGTCGGCTCGTCGAGCAGGAGCACGGCGGCGCCGCCCACGGCGACCGCGGCGATGGCGACGCGCTGACGTTCGCCGCCCGAAAGCGACCGCGGGTGGCGATCGGCGAGGGGCGTGAGACCCAGCGTGTCGAGCCATCGGTCGACGGCACCCGGTTCGCGGCGGCCGAGCAACCGGAGGGTCTCGGCGATCTCGTCGCGCACGGTCGAACGGAACAACAGGCTTGACGGGTCCTGAGGCACGTACGCACGGTCCGCCGGTCCCTCGACCGTGCCCCGCCGGGCCGGAATGAGCCCGGCGATCGTACGCAGCAACGTGCTCTTCCCTGCGCCGTTCCGGCCGAGCAACGCGATCACCGCGCCGGCTCGGATGTCGACGGAGACGTCGTGGAGGATCGGCGTGGCGCCGAGGTGCACGTCGAGACCGCGGGCGGCGACGAGCACGTCGCCCGGCGTGGTCGGGACCGGGGGGAGTGGGGCGGACAGGTCGACGGCGCGCGCCCGCCGGCGGGCGTCGCGCACGGTCAGCGGTGGCGGATTCCAGCCGAGGAGGTGACCGAGGCGGGTCACGGGTGGTGCGCCGGGATACTCCGCGAGGACGAACTCGGGTGCGGCCGGTGCGCCCAGCAGGCGGGAGTCGACCATGAGTACGGCCGCGTCCGCAATGGGCGCGGCGCGTTCCAGGCGGTGTTCCGCGAGAACGATGGTGGTCCCGAGGTCGGCGTTGAGGCGGGCTACCGCGGCGAGCACGTCCTCGGCGCCCTGGGGGTCGAGTTGGCTCGTCGGTTCGTCGAGGACCAGGACCGACGGTGTGGTGACGAGCGCACCCGCGATCGCGCAGCGTTGCCGCTCGCCGCCCGAAAGCGTGGTCGGATTGCGGTCGCGCAGATGGGCTACGCCGAGCGCATCCATCACCTCCTCGACCCGCCGCCGCATCCCCGCGGGATCGCCGCCGAGGTTTTCGAGGCCGAACGCGATGTCGGACTCGACCCGGTCGACCACGAACTGGGCCTCGGGATCCTGATGGACGAACCCGACGACGTCGGCCAACTCGCGGGGCGGATGGTCGCGGGTGTTGCGACCGGCGACCGTGACCGACCCGCGGAACCGACCCCCGGAGGTGTGGGGCACGAGTCCGTTCGCGGCGCGGAGGAGCGTGCTCTTCCCCGATCCCGACGATCCGACCACGAGCAGGATGTCACCCGGCGGGATCGCGAGGTCGATGTCGGCGAGCGCGGTCGGACCGTCCGGATAGCCGAACGACACGCCTTCGTAGTCGAGACCGCCGGTCACGACGCGACCGTCGTGATCTCGCGTTCGGCGCCTGCGGGTGCGGCGTTCGGGGAGCGGCGGACGAGCGGTGCGAGGAGTGGGAGCAAGGCCAGGGCGACGACCGGGTCGAAACGGGGCCACACCACCGGTTCGGCGTACCACGCGAGGGTGCTGTTGCCGGTCGCGGTCAGGACTCCGAGCGCGAGTGGAGCTATGGCGACCGTCGCCATGAGCAGCCAGTCGGCCCCTTGCAGGCGCCGCCGCCGGTACGTACGACGGTGGACGCCGAGCGAACTCCGCCAGACGCCGATGACCAGCGCCGCGGTCCCGATCGCGCCGCAGACCAACGCGGTGGTCGTGCCGTTGCCGATCAGGGCGAGGAAACCGACCCCGAACGCGAAGAGCGCGAGGAGCACACACCAGCCGGCTTCGACGTCGGCCCGAGCGGGACCGCGAATACCGAAGCCGCGGGAGTCCATCGACTCCGCGAGCGCGACCGCGCGTTCCATGCCGCGTTCGAGGACCGGCAGGATCGACCGCAGGATCCGACCGCGCCGCACCGCGTGTCCACCGGTACGCGCGCGGTCGGCATCGCGAACGGCCCGCATCGACTCGATGGTCGCCGGGATGTAGGCGAGCGCGACGGTCACGACCACACCCAGCTCGTAGAACGACCGGGGTGTCGATTGCACCAACTCGTAGTGCGACCAGATCGTGTTGACCGCACCGAAGACTGCCATCACCCCGATGACCGTGAACGCGACCGCCGCGGCCTGCAACACGATGTCGCTCTCGACGGTCCCGCCGACTGTGAACCCACCCATGACATCAGGCATCGTTGCGTGCGGTACGGAGAAGAGGACGTGGAGACCGTTGTGGGTGGTGAACGCCGCGATCGCGACGCGGAAGACGCCGAAGACGACGCCGATCCCGACCAGGATCGGGAACGCCTGGCGGTACGGCCCGTCGGGTGCGTGCGCCTCGACCATCACCCAGGCGATGCCCACCACGAGGGCCACGTAGACGGGGCTCGGCGCCAGTTGCACGGCACCCGCGGCCGCGATCGCCCACGCCAACCAGGCCACCGAATGCCAGGGTCGGGGCGTTGCCGCGGGGTGATGCATTCCCCTAGGGTGCCCGCTCGAACGTGGTCATGCCCAACCCCGGATGGTTGGTGTGGCCCGCCGGCCCCGGAAACTTCGGGACCGACAGGTGGAGGAAGCCGGTGCGAGACCGGCGCTGACCCGCAACTGTGAGCGGCCCCGGATCGTGGATCCGAGGTCGTGAGCCAGGACCACCGCCACGTTCCGCCGATTCCGTCGGCGATCCGCACCACTCGAGAGAACGGTCTTCGTGGAACGAGACCGGCGGAGGTTCCATGGCTCGGTTCCGGGCACTGCTGGCGGTCGGCTCGCTGATCGCGGCGTCCGCCATCGGCGGGTTCGCCGTCGCATCCACCGTGGCAGGGGCCGACGGCGCGCACCGGGCCC
>JBDUBS010000054.1:0-1623 GCA_040003875.1 Acidimicrobiia bacterium
GGTCCTCGGCGACTTCCGCATCGGCCGGCCCTTCGCTCGTCGGTCCTTCGCTCGCCGGTCCTTCGCTCGCCGGTCCTTCGCTCGCCGGTCCTTCGCTCGTCGGCTCGTCTGTCGTCAGTGTGGAACCGTTGTCCATGACTCCCACCATCCGGTCCTGAAATTGTCGCGGTTCGGTGGACGCCCTGTGCCCCCGCGCGCACGCGACCAAACGTGGGCGCCCCACCAGGGGCGACCTGCACCACCACGCCGAGGCCCGCCTCGACCAGCCGGTAGGTTGCGGCGATGCCCCGACCGCGCGCCGTCCTCTTCGACGCCGGGGGCATCTTCCTCCTCCCGCAACCCGACCGGATCGTCGCCGCATTTGCCCGGGCCGAACTCGACGTCACGCCCGCGCAGCTGGTCGACGCGCACTACCGCGCCGCCGCAGAGTTCACGACTGCACTCGATGTCGACCGCGACTGGGCCGGGAGCTGGCAGAGCTACCTGAACACCTACGTCGACGCGTGTGCGGTGGCGAGCGAGGACCGCGTGCAACTGCACGACCATCTCGACAGCGAGTTCGCAGACGCCGCGCTCTGGATGGAGGTGATCCCGGAGGCTCGCACCGGACTGCAGGCGATCGCCGACACCGGCGTCGCCCTCGGCGTCGTGTCCAACGCCGACGGTGAGATGGCCACCAGGTTGCGGGCGCTCGAGATCCTGCAGGTCGGACCGGGTCTCGGGGTCGAGGTGACGTGTGTCATCGACTCCGGCGCCGTCGGGGTCATGAAGCCCGACCCGCGTATCTTCGAGCTCGCCCTCACCGTGATGGGCGTCGACGCCCCCGATGCCTGGTACATCGGCGACATGCCCGCGTTCGACATCGTCGGTGCCCGGCGTGCCGGGTTGCGGCCGTTCCTCGTGGACCCGCTCGGGCTGCACCACGACGCGGACTACGACCGCGTCGGATCACTCGCCGAACTCGCCGACTGCGTACTCGGCGCCTGACCGGCCGGCCGGGGCTCAGGTTTGTGTCGCCCGCGCCCGGGGCAAACCTGGACCATGAGCGCCGATCCGTTCGACCTCGACTCGGCGCGCCGCGCGGCCGCGCGCGACGAGACCGCGATCTGGGTCGGAGCCCTCCTCGCCAGTCCGGGGAGCGACAACGCCGTGCTCGCCGCGGCCCTGGCCCAGGAGGAGCACTGGTGGATCGGTCCGGTCCGGGTACCGGTCGACGACTTGGTACGCCTTGCGGGCCCCGAGGACGACGCGCTGTGTGAGATCGACACCGACGAATGGGAAGCCGACGTCACCGCGATGACCGAGAGCGTGGAGGAGGGTTGGGAACCGCCGCCGCTGCTGGCCGAGTTCCAGGATGGCCGGCTCCTCCTCCAGGACGGCAACCATCGCTACGAGGCACTCATACGCGAGGGCGCGCCCGACGCGTGGGTCCTCATCTACTTCCGCGCCGCCGCCGAGCGCGACCGGTATCTGGAAGAGCACCCGGCGGTGCGCAGATCCTGAGGCGGTCGAGTTTGTCCGACGGGTCCGCCCGGGTACACCGTCGACATCCCGTGCAGGGAACGTGGACCGCGGTCCACGGTGCCTGCCTCCGATGCACCGAGAGGAATCCATGCGCGTGCT
>JBDUBS010000344.1:0-1623 GCA_040003875.1 Acidimicrobiia bacterium
CGGAACGGTACCGAACGGCACGATGCGCAACGCGTCGGCATCACGATCGACGGCGTCGCAGGCGCGCCGCAGATCTTCGAGCGCGGCGCGTATTCCGGACCCGCCGATTGGGATCCAGCCGTCGGCGTACTCGGCGACGTGGGCGAACATCTTCGGCCCGGCCGCGCCACCGATGAGTACGGGGGGACCGTCGGGGCGAACCGGTTTGGGCCACGACCAGGACGGCGAGAAATCAACGAACTCACCGTGGAACTCGGCTGTCTCCTCTCGCCACAGGGCGCGCATCGCGAGGACGTGTTCGCGCGCAACTTCGCGGCGATCCTTCATGGTCACACCGTGGTGCTCGATCTCATCGGCGTTCCAGCCGAAACCGACACCGAACACGAATCGGCCATCGGCGACCCGGTCGAGGCTGGCGATCGCCTTGGCCGTGACGATCGGCTCCCGCTGCGCGACCACGCAGATCCCGGTGCCGAGCACGATGCGGTCCGCGACGGCGGCCGCCGCGGCGAGGGCGACGAGCGGATCGAGGGTGCGTTTGTACTCCTCGGCCAACGTGTCACCGCCGGTAGGGGGCGGCGTGCGGCGCGAGGTCGGGATATGGGTGTGCTCGGGCAAGTACAGCGAGTGGAACCCGCGCGCCTCGGCGTCCCGCGCGAGTTCCGAGGCGTCCATCGTCTGGTCGGTCGCGAACATCGTGATGCCGAACTGCACCCCGGCACCGTAGTGTCTCCACCTCGTGAGCCTTCCTGACCCGCTGATCGGCCTCGCCGCGTGGAAGAGGCCGGAGATCACTCACGTCGGACGGTTGCCGATGCGCAGCGCGATCGTCACCGCGGCCGACGTCGAGACTGCCCGCGACGCCGACGCGAGGAACCCGTGGGTCCGGACTCTCGACGGCCGGTGGCGGTTCACGCTGGTGGACGCGCCGCACCAGGTTCCGCCCGATTTCGCGGACCCGACCGCGTCGGATGCGGACTGGGACGAGGTCGACGTGCCGGGACTCTGGACGATGCAGGGCTACGACCGGCCGATCTACACCAACGTGCAGATGCCCTTCCGGGCCATGCCGCCGACCGTGCCGGACGCGAATCCGACCGGGCTCTACCGCACCGCGTTCACCGTGCCCCGCCCGTGGGCGAAGCGGCGGGTCGTACTCAGCGTCGGCGCGGCGGAGAGTGTCCTGCACGTGTGGGTGAACGGACAGCCGATCGGCATCAGCAAGGACTCGCGGCTCGCGGCCGAGTTCGACGTCACCGACGCCGTCACGAGCGGCCGGAACCATCTCGCGCTCATGGTGGTGCGCTGGTCGGACGCGAGCTACGTGGAGGACCAGGACCAGTGGTGGCACGCGGGCATCAGCCGGTCGGTCACCATCCGCGCCACCGGTCCAATCTGGATCGAGGACGTGCACGCCGACGCGGGGTGGGACGTCGGCGGCGGCACCGGGACGCTGCGCGTGCGGACCACGGTGGGCTTCACCGGCAAACCCGAACGGAACTGGACGGTCCGGACCCGACTCGAGACCGTTGGTTGTCGTGCCGTAGGCAAGGCCTGGGAGCGTGTGGTCCCGACCGATCGCAGCGTTGCGTCCCTTTGCCCGTATTGCGGCGTCGGTTGCCA
>JBDUBS010000141.1:0-5375 GCA_040003875.1 Acidimicrobiia bacterium
CCTGCGGCGCGTCTCGTTCGTCCGTGTGGCCCAACAGGTCGGGCTCTCGCTCGACGAGATCCGAACCGCGCTCTCGTCGCTGCCCGAGAACCGAACCCCTGCAGCGCTTGTCACTTTCGACGCGCTCACCGTCCTCAAAGTGACAAACGCTCGGGAGGGGGGCGGCGCGGGCGTGTCACACCGGCTGAGTACGGTCCCGGGACTCCCTGTATTTCCCCATCACACGACCACATGCGATGGGATGCCATGCAGAAGCCGCCAGAACGACGAGTAGAAGCACTGGGTCGAGAACAACTGGGCATCGTCGATCGGGCCGACGTGCTCGAGACCGGACTCAGCCCCCGTCGCATCGGTCGACGGTTGGAATCCGGGCGTTGGGAGGTGCTCCAACGTGGGGTCTACGCCTTGTCCGGGTCCCCGCCGTCGTGGGAGCGGAGTGTGTTGGCCGCAGTGCTCGCGGCGGGTCCCGGAGCCGTTGCGTCGCACATGACCGCGTTCATGCTGCACGGCCTCGACGGCGGATACCGCGCCGAGATCGCGATCACCGTGGACGACACGACACCCCGGTCACTTCGGCGTGTGGTGGTGCACCGATCGCTGGTCCTGGCGCCTGAGGATCGGACCGTCGTTCGGGGTATCGCGGTGACGTCCGTCGCCCGCACGCTGGCGGATTGCTCGGGAATGCTCTCCCTCGGTCAGCTGGCGCGCGGTCTCGATGATGCGCTCGTGCGGGACCTCGTCACGCACGTGCAGGTGGACGAGGTCGCGAAGCGGCTGGGTCCGGCCCGAGGCCGCAAGATCAGTCGACTGCGCATCCTCCTGTCGGAGCGCGGCCGCGAATCGGACACCGCCGGAAGCCGCCCGGAGATGCGGATGTTTCGCGTGTTGAGAGACGCAGGGCTCCCGGACCCGGAGTCGCAACATCCCGTCGTCGTGGGGGTCCAGCGGTTCTTCATCGACGCCGCGTATCCCGAACAGCTCTTGGCGCTCGAATATCAGGGTTTCGATCCGCACCGAACGCGGCGATCGTTTGACGCCGATGCTCGTCGCACGCGCCTGCTCGCGAGCGTCGGTTGGACGGTGCTCTGCTTCACATCACGCGACACCGACGCCGACATCGTCTCGGCGGTCCGACCGTTTGTCACTTGAGGGACGCCCGCGTCCTCAAAGTGACAAACGCTCGGGAGTTGGGTGCGGGTCAGTTGCGGGGGAGGTCGCGGAAGGGGGCGGTCTTGTCGGGGCGGGGTTCACCGGGCAGGCCGAGGACTCGTTCACCGATCACGTTGCGTTGGATCTGTTCGGTGCCGCCACCGATGCGCACCGACCACTGGTTGAGGAACAGTTGTTGGAACGTGCCGTCGTCGAGCGCGTCGGTGCCGGTGAGCATCCCGCCGGCACCTTCCAACGCAAGGGCGAGATCACCATCGGCGGCCACTCGTTGGGAGACGGCCAACTTCATGATCGACATCTCCGGCCCGGGCGGCAGGCCGGCCTTCGCCCGGGCCTTCGCCCGCTGACCGATCCAGTTGAGGATCTCGAAGCGGGTGTACGAACGGGCCAGCTCCTGGCGGACGATGGGATCCGCGGTACGGTCGCAGTTGCGGGCCAGCGCGGCGAGGGCCTTGAACCCGACGCCGGATCCGCCCCCGCCGATCATCTGACGTTCGTTCCCGAGCGTGGTCTGCGCGATCCGCCACCCGTTGTTCACGTCGCCGAGAACGTTCGTCGCCGGGATGCGGACGTCGGTCAGGAACACCTCGTTGAAATGCGCGTACCCGGTGATCTGTCGTAGCGGGCGCACCTCGATCCCAGGCGAGTGCATGTCGACGAGGATGTAGGTGATGCCCTGATGCTTCGGAACGTCCCAGTTCGTCCGGACGAGCATCATCCCCCAGTCGGAGAAGTGTGCACCTGAAGTCCACACCTTCTGGCCGGTGACCACGTACTCGTCGCCGTCGAGCTCGGCGCGGGTCGTGAGCCCCGCGAGGTCGGATCCGGCGCCGGGTTCGGAGAACAGCTGGCACCACACGTGCTCGCCGTTCAGCATGCGCGGCAGAAAGAAGTGCTTCTGCTCCTCGGTGCCATGCTGGATGATCGTCGGGCCGACCATTCCGATCGCGACCATGAACACACCCGAGGACACGAGCCGACGGGATTCCTCCTGGGCGAAAATTCGGGCCTGGCCGACGGTCCCACCGCGACCGCCGTACTCCGTCGGCCACGTGATGCCGGCCCACCCGCCGGCCGCGAGCGTCGCCTGCCAGTCTCGGCATTCCTGTACGTGCGCGGCCTCGAGGTCGGCCGACATCTCCTTGCCGAGCGGGCTCGACGACACGCCGGGCGGACGCGGTGGCGCGTGCTCCTCGAGGAACGCCCGGGCGGAGAGCCGGAACTCGTGATCGGCGGTGGACTCGTCGACAATCGGTGCAGTCACGGACGGGACCGTATCCAACTGCGCAGGATCAGCACGACCGCACCGGTTCGGAATCGAGATCGCTGGAGCCCCGCCTCAGAACGGCGGGTCCCATGAGGCAGGATGGTGCCGATGTGGCGAGCGACGATCAAGGGGGTGCTCGCCCGCAAGGTGCGCCTCTTCCTCACCGCGCTCGCCATTGTGCTCGGGGTGACGTTCGTGAGCGGCACGTACGTGCTGACCGACACCCTGCACGCGTCGCTCGGCGAGATCTTCCAGCAGTACGCGTCGGGGAGCGACCTCGTGGTCGCCGCTCATCACCAGGTGGGTGACCGGGCCACGAGTCGCCAACGGATCCCGTCCGGGCTCGCGGCGGAGGTCCGGGGAGTCCCCGGCGTGAAGCAGGCGACGCCGTTCCTCATCGGGGACGCGAAGTTCATCAAGAAGGACAATCACACGGCGATCCAGGCACTGGGATCCGTGACGCTCGGCATCTCGTGGGCCGGGCGGGGTTCGGTCGGCCCGGCGCGGCTCATCGACGGTCGTCGGCCGACCCGCGATGGCGAGGTCGCGATGGACGGCGGCACCGCCGAGCGGTACCACTTCCAGGTCGGCGACAAGGTGCGCGTGCTCCTCACCGGCGCCGCGGAACCCTTCCGCATCACCGGGATCTTCGCGCTGGGTACGCGCGCCGATCTCGGGTTCGCGACCGTCGCGGCGTTCGACCCGAAGACGGCAGAGCGCGCGTTCGCCGCGCCCGGGCTCGCCGACTTCATCTTCGTGAAGGTCGGACCGGCGGCGTCGGTTTCCCAAGTTCGCCACGCCATCGAGCAAACGGTCGGGCCGAGCCTGACCGTCGACCGGGCCACGGCGTTCGCCGCGGTCCTGCAACAACAGGTCGACGAGTTCCTCGGAATTCTCAATGATCTGCTGCTCGGCTTCGCCGGGATCGGGTTGCTCATCGGCGGGTTCATCATTTTCAACACCTTCACGATCCTGGTCGCGCAACGCACTCGCGAGCTGGGGCTCTTCCGTGCGATGGGTGCAAGCCGGAAACAGGTGGTCGGCTCGGTGCTCATCGAGGCGACGGTGATGGGCGTCGTCGCGTCGATCGCGGGCTTCGCCGCGGGAGTAGGTCTCGGGAAGCTCCTGCTCTGGGCCCTCCCGGGTTTCGGCGTGCCGGTTCCGGCTCGTGCACTCGTCATCATCAGCCGCACCGCAATCGCGAGTGCCGTGGTGGGGATCGGGGTCACTCTCGTGGCCGCGGTGGTCCCGGCGGTCCGCGCCGCGCGGACGCCACCGATCGCCGCGATCGGCGACCTACGTACGGTGTCGCGCCGCCGGTCGACGATCGGTCGGGCCGTGAGTGGCGTCGTCGTGGGGGCGGTCGGTGTCGGGGTCGGCGCCTACGGGATCTGGGGTTCGCAGCCGGTCGAGAACGCGGTGGCGATCACCTTCCTCGGTGGCTTCGTGATCTTCGTGGCGATCGTCGTCCTCGGACCGCTCGGCGCGCGTCCGCTGGCAGCAGTGATCGGCCGTCCACTGCCGACGCTGTTCGGTGTCACCGGCACGCTCGCTCGCGGGAACGCGATGCGCAACCCGCGGCGGACGACGGTGACCGCCGCGGCGCTTGTCGTCGGGCTCGCGCTCGTGGCGTTGGTCGCGATCTTTGGTGCGTCGCTCAAAGCGTCGACGCGAGCCGCACTCGCAGACGTGAAGGCCGACGTCATCATCACCGCGCCGGGTTACGCCGGCTTCTCGACCGACATCCGGACGCTGGCCCTCAACTCACCCGGGGTGGAGAACGCGGTCGCGTTCCGATGGGGCCAGGCCGCGATCGGCGGCAGCGAGGAAACGGTCAACGGGATGGTCGGCGACAACTTCGGCGATCTCATCGACTTCAAGTTCCAGGGCAACGCACCCACCACAGTGGGCGACTCGGACGTCCTGGTCTCCACCACGCAGGCGAAGCAGTACCACCTGGGGGTCGGCGACCCGGTGATCATCCGGTTCCCGCGGCTCGGTGCCACGCAGCTGCGCGTGACCGGCGTGTACGAAACGAACCGCTTCTCGGGCGCGTTCCCGATCGACTTCCTGGTGTCGGAGTCGCTCTACAACGTGTCGTTCGGAGGGGCGCCCCAGGACACGTTGCTCTACGTGAAGGCGCGCCCGGGCCAAGGCGCGGTCGTGGCCCACGATCTGCGACGCGCGTTACGGGATCCGTACCCCAACGTCGAGGTCCAGACCCACGCGCAATACAACCAGTCCCGCCAGTCGTTCCTCGACCAGTTCCTCAACATCTTCGTGGCGCTCCTGCTGCTGTCGGAGTTGATCGCGGTGCTCGGTATCGTGAACACGTTGATGCTCTCGGTCCACGAACGCACCCGCGAGTTGGGTCTGCTCCGGACCGTCGGCACCACACGACGCCAAGTGTGGGGAATGGTGTCGGGGGAGTCGATCATCATCGCGATCCTCGGGTGCGTGATCGGGATCGGCGTCGGCGCGCTCTGGGGATGGGGTGTGATGCGGGTGCTACGTGACCAGTTCGGCCAGCGACTCGTTTTCCCCGTCGGACAACTCGGGTGGTTCGTGGTCGCGTCGGTCGGCGCGGGTTTCGTGGCGGCACTGCTCCCGGCCTGGCACGCCAGCCGCCTCGATGTGCTCGACGCGATCGCCCAGGAGTAGCCGGGGTGCACGAAACGCCTCCTGCTACGATCTCCGCTTCACCGGGGGCGGTTAGCTCAGTTGGTTAGAGCGCTTGCTCGACACGCAAGAGGTCGGAGGTTCGAGTCCTCTACCGCCCACCGAAAAAAATGACGTTGCGGGGCTTTGGGCCCCGCGATCTCGCGTCATGATGTACCCCGCGTCACGGCGATGGGGGAGCACGGGCATGGGATCACGGTCACGCATTTTCGGCCTGCTCCTGTTCTTGATGGGTGCTCCGTTGAAGGCCTTCGCTCCT
>JBDUBS010000420.1:0-5368 GCA_040003875.1 Acidimicrobiia bacterium
CACCCACCCATGCGCGGGTTGTGTGACGCCAGAGTGAGGTTCAGGCGCCGGGGAGGCCGAGGGTGAGGATCTCGGCGACGCGTCGGGGAGCCTCGGCCAGCATGCTCATCGGAGCCTGACGGCGCGGGAGGCGCACGTGACGGCGGCCGGACTCGATCGCGGCGACCACGGCGACCGCGACGATCGCGGGATCGAGTTCCGGGGAGAGCCCGGTGCGTTCGAGTCGGCGGACCGAGGCCGCCGCAGGTCCGTACCCGCGCACACTGTCCATCATCTCGGTCGCCACGGTGCCGATCTCCACCAGCGTGGTGCCCACGCCGGTGCCCTTCAGCTCCGAGCGCAGTCCGGCGGTGAGCTGGTTCACGCCGGCCTTGGTCGCGCAGTACACCGACAATCCGGCGCTCGCCAGTGAACCGCCGATGCTCGACACGTTGGTGATGTGACCGCGTCGCCGGGCGATCATGCCCGGGAGGACCTGGCGGCAGAGTTCGGCGGGCGCCACGAGGTTCACGTCGATCACCGAACGGAGGTCGGCAGCCGTCATGGCGACGAACCCACCGGTGTGTTCGACCCCAGCGTTGTTCACCAACCCGTCGACGGGACCGCGCCCGGCCTCGATGCGCGCGATCAGGCCGTCGATCGCGGTCGCGTCTCCGAGATCGCATGGGAACGCGGCGACGCGGTCGTCGCCGTACTGTTCCGCGAGCGATTCGAGGAGGGTCCGACTGCGGGCGACGACCGCGAGACGGGCGCCGCGGTCGATGAGCGTGTTGACCAGGTGCCGACCGATTCCCCGGCTCGCTCCCGTGACCACGACGTGTGCGCCGGCGAGTTCCATGCCCACTCCAGGTGATTGACCGTCGGAACCCGGGATCGTACGGTGCGACGGACCCGTCCACCGCCAGGGGGCGTCATGACCGACGTGCACGACATCGAGGCCATCCTCTCGATCACGAACGCAAACCCCGACGAGGTGTTGCACCCGGTCTCGTCGGACGCCGGTGCGCTGTTCACCTGGGACTACGCGAAGGGCGCACGGCCACAGCTCGAGACGTTGTACGAAAAGGCGAAGGTGAGCCAGTGGAACGGGTCGACCGACCTGGACTGGTCGATCGACGTCGATCCCGAACGGACGGCGATGGAGTTGGGTGGGCGCGACGGGCGGATGAAGTACGTCCGGGCGCTGGAGCCACGGGATCGTTCCGTACTTCGTACGCCAGCAGAGCGAAGAGGAGGTCATGTTCCAGCAGGCGCTCTTCGCCAAGATCGTGCCCAACTGCAAGAAGCTCGGCCTCCTCGACGGTCGTGACGGCTGGCTGCGCGACCGCTTCACCGAACTCGGTGTCATCCACTACGAAGACCACCTCGACAGCCTTGACTATGGCTCGTTCGCTCGCACTCCTGATATGTCTGCCTGACGGGCAGCTCGCTGCCTCGCGGCTCACTCCGCTCGTTCCTCGCTCCGTTCGGGTGCGTAGTGAGACCCAGCGGGACCATCGCACCTCACTGCACCGATCAGGTTGTTGGGATCAACTCCAACGCGTCGAGGTGTTCGATGGCGGCGATCGAGCGTTCCATCATCGAGTGGGTGAGTGCGGTGCCGCGCACATCGGCGGTGTCGAGCGTCGATGTCGCGATCACCGGGTACACGAATGCCCACGCGACGCTCAGGCGGTAGTCCGCCCACGCCTGCTCGAACTCGTAGCCGCCGACGCCGTCGGCATGAAGCTCGTCGAGCCAGATGCGCAACAGCCCCTCCTCGTGCGCGGCCCGGTCCTCGGGTCGGAGGCTCTGGGTGACGAAGTAGGTGAAGTCCTTCACTCCCTTGGCGACCGAGATCAGCTGCCAGTCGACCGCGATGACCGGGACGTCGGGGTCGCCGGTGAAGAACAGGTTGTCGCCGCGCCAGTCGCCGTGGGTCAGCGTCACCGGTGCCTCGCACAACCGGTCGCAGAACCAAGGGAAGAGGCTCGCGTAGCGCGCGCCGAACGCGCGGATCTCGTCGGACATCATCGCCCCGTACGCTTCGAGCGCGATGGGCCACGCGGCGTCGTAACTCATGCTCACCGCTTCGGGGAACGGCGACTCGTTGAGCGGCCGGACGTACTGGCTCGCGAGCAGGTCCGGGTGCTCCCACCACGTGGCGTTGAGCCGGGCGAGTGCTCGGACCGCGATCTCCGCGTCCGCGAGCCCGATGCCGTCGATTTGGTCGGCCTGGCGGTGGTGGCCGACGTCATCGAGCATCAGGACGAAGTCGTGGCTCTCGGGTTCGAACATCACGTGGTGTGACGCGGGCGAGAGCGCGCCGCTCGTCACCGCGAGCTCGCGGTAGAACCCGCATTCCTTCTGGTACATGTTGAGCACCATCGCCACGAAGCGTGACTCCTCGGTGGCGCCCGGAAGCTTGACGATCACCTGTGCCGGACCGGTGCCGCCCGGTCCGTACGTCACCACGACGCGATGCAGTTGGCCGATCAGCCCCACCCCGAGTCCCACCGGTTCGGTCGTCACCGCCACGACCGGCTGGCCCAGCGCGGTGGTCAGGTACTCGGGCGTGATGTCGTCGATCGTGGTCACGGAACCCATTCGTCGCCCCCACTGGAGTTGGATCTGCGGGAAGTCTGACGCGGTTCAGGCGGCGGCGAAATCCAGGATCGAGTCGACGGCCCGGTCGGGATCCTCCAGGGGGCCGAAGTGACCGCGGCCGTCCCAGACCTCGAGGGTGGCGTGGGGCAGGCGTTCGACGAGGCGGGCGCCGAACGCGGGCGGGATCGACTGGCTGGTTGCGCCGCAGAGGATCCGGACGGGACAGGTGACCTCGCGCAGTCGGTCGAACAGGCCGTTGGTCGCACCCATCGCGTACATGCTCGCCTCGTCCTCCGGCCGGCACTTGAGTTCGACGGTGCCGTCGTCGAGGTCACGGGTTCCGTAGTCCACGTAGGCGGTCAATGCTTCGTCGCTCAACGAGTCGAGCGGCGGCTTCGATGCGTACGAGGCCCGAGCGTCGGCTCGCGACGGCCAGACCCCGCGTCGCCGGCGCGCCGCGGCCGACATCGGGTTGTCGGCATCGACCGGGAACGGATCATGGGATGGGAACACGATCGGCTCGTAGGCCCAGACGCGCGGCAGCGCGGACGCATCTCGCGCCGCCACGGTGAGCAGGGACGCGCCGCCCTTCGAATGACCGACGGCGAGTAGATCGGAGTCGGCCCGCAGGCCGAGATGGTCGAGGACTGCATCCGCGTCGTCGGCGAACTCCGACCACGCGTAGGTGCGGTGCGGCGACGGATCGGAATCGCCGTGGCCGCGGAAGTCGAACGACCACACCCGGCGGTTGCGTTGCACGAGTCGCTCGGCGACCGGCTGCCACACGACGCCGTGGAAGCCGGTCGGGTGCGCGAGGAGCACCGGCGGCCCGTCGCCACCCCAGTCGTGGACGGCGAGGGACAGGCCCGACGGCGCGGCGAAGCGATGCGACGTCCGCGTCATGCGGCCGGGTGCGGTTCCTGGCTCGGCCCGGCGCGCTCGGTGGCGTGGTCCTCGATCGCCTTGGCGATGGCGTTGACGGCGCGGCCGACGAACTCGCCACCGCTGCCGGTGACCCACTCGCACGACGCCAGCACCGGCGCGAGCTGGCCCTGGAAGTGCGGCATCACGTACTGCGCGAACAACTCGTACGACCGTGCCTTCGCGGTCGGCCGGGCCCAGTTGTGGTCGAACAGCAGGAACGCGCCGAATCCGCCACCACTCGAATCGACGAGGTCCTGGATCTTGGCGATCGCGTCCTCGGGCGTCCCGATCACCGCGAATCCGCTGGTCTGGTTGGCCTCGATGATCTCGGCGGGCGTGTCCCCCTGCACCGGGCCGGCCGGGAGCACGTGGGTGAAGTACCGCGAGAACTCGGCGATGCCGTACTCGACGTCCTCTTCGGCCTGCTCCCGGGTCTCGGCGAGGTGCATCGGTCCGACGAGCCGCCACTTGGACCGGTCGGCGGGCCGGCCACTCTCGCGTCCGAGTTCCTCCCAGAGGTCCCAGTGATGCGAGAGCAGATCCATTCCCTGGCGCGCGGTGGCCGCGACCGACAGCATCCCGATGCCGTGCTTGCCGGCGGCGCGTGCACCCGTGGGCGAGAAGGACGCCGCGACCGCGATGTCGAAGCACGGGTCGCTGTACGGGCGGAGTTGGAGGCGCGCGTCCTGCACGGTGAACCACTCGCACTCGTACGTGACGGTCTCACCCCGGAACAGCGCCATCATCACGTCGAGTGCTTCTTCCATGCGCGGCCGTTGCTTGTCGGCAGGGATACCGAGCATGTGGGCGTCGGAGGTGAGTTGGCCGGGACCGACGCCGAGCATGATGCGACCGCGCGTGAGGTGGTCGAGCATCACCATGCGATCGGCGAGCATGAACGGGTGGTGGTACGGCAGCGAACTCACGCCGGTGCCGAGCTTGATCCGTTTCGTGCGCTCGGCGGCGACCGCCAGGAACGCCTCGGGCGCCGCGATGATCTCGAACCCGGCCGAGTGATGCTCGCCGACCCACGCCTCGTCGAACCCGAGTCGGTCGAGGGCGACGATCGTGTCGAGGTCTCGCTCCATCGCCAGCGTGGGGCTCTGGCCGGTCGGGTGGAAGGGAGCCATGAACGTTCCGAAGCGCATTCGGGCATTCGACTCGACCCGCGGTCACGGGGTCAAAGCGGCCCGCGCCGAGGCGGGTCGCGTGGTTCAGGCGGCCGGGGCGGGGCAGGGGCGCGGTGCGGGAGCCGTGAACGGCGGGAGGGTCACCGGCTTACGACGGATCGAGAAGTCGAGCGTCTCGGCGAGGTTCTTCGCGGTCTTGTCCCGCAGGCTCATCGGTTCGAGGCCCCATCGCCACTCCACCATGCGCAGGATCGAGCAGTGTTCGTACGGACCGTCGCTCACGATCTTGCGGGCCGACCACGGCGACACCACGACACACGGCACCCGGAACCCGAGCTGGGAGTAGTCGGGGTGCGGCCCCGGTTCGGGATTGACGTTGTCGTCGGCGACCTTCGGCGGGACGATGTGGTCGTAGAACCCGCCCCACTCGTCGAAGTTGACGACCAGGACGGTCTTGTCCCACTGCGGACCCGTGGTCACCGCGTCGTAGACGCGTTTGATGTACGCCTCACCGGAGCTGATCGCTCCCCAGGGGTGGTCGTCGTTCGACGTGCCCGCGGCTTCTGATGCCTCGGTGAAATCGGGCTCCACGAACGTGAGGTTCGGCAGGGTGCCTTGCTTCGCGGCGGTGAAGAAATCCTCGACCGGATGGGTGATGGCGGTGTACTTGTGCGAGGCGAACACCTCGGTCATCGGCTCGCCGTACGAGTAGTAACCACCGGTGAGTC
>JBDUBS010000177.1:0-5362 GCA_040003875.1 Acidimicrobiia bacterium
TCACCGGCTGGCTCCCGGGCTGCGGCGCACCGTCGCTCGCGATGGCCCGTCGGCGATCGATGAGACCGGGGAGCCGTTGCATCTGGACCACCCCGAGCGCGGCGGCGACGTTGGACATGCGGTAGTTGTACCCAACCTCGTCGTGGCGGTAGTCCGAGTTCGGGATCTTCGCCTGGCTGCCGAGGTGGCGAGCGCGGGCGAGCGTTGCGGCGTCGCGCGCCACGAGCATTCCCCCACCACCCGTCGAGATCGGCTTGTTGAAGTTGAACGAGTAGATGCCGACGTCGCCGACGGTCCCCGGCGTGCGACCGTCGAGCCCGCCGCCGTGCCAGGTGGAACCGAGCGCTTCGGCCGCGTCCTCGACGATCGCGATGCCGTGCTCTGCGAGGAGGGGCAGGATCGGTTCGAGGTTGGCCGGGTGTCCGAGTAGGTGCACGGGCGCGATCGCCTTCGGCATCCCGGCGCCGGCCCGGGCCCGCCGTTCGATCTCCTCGACCACGATCTCCGGATCGAGGTTCCACGACTCCGATTCGCTGTCGACCAACGTCACTCGCGCCCCGCAGTACGTCGCCGCGTTCAGCGACGCGATGAAGGTGAGGTCCGAGACCCACACCTCGTCACCGGGTTCGACCCCTGCCACGAGCAGCCCCAGGTGGAGCGCCGCCGTCCCGGTGATCACGGCCAACGCGTCGTCGGCGCCCGCGGCCGAGGCGAGCGCGGCCTCGAACGCCGGGAGATCGGGCCCGAACACGAGGTGCCCGTCGCGGACCGCTCGGGCCGCCGCCTCGGCCTCTTCCTCGCCCACCGTCGGCTCCGACAGCCGCATCCTCGGGTCTCCCATCGCCTCATCATCCCACTCCCCCCACCCCCGAGCGTTTGTCACCTTCAGGACGCCAGGCGTCTTCAAAGTGACAAACGGTCGGGGTGGGGGAGGCTGCCGCCGCGGACGGGCCGAAGGAGGCGGAATGACGGCGGACGACGAGCGGTTATGGTCTGTGAAGGCCGGCCTGGATTCCCGGTCACATATATCGGTTCCGAAGCCGACAACCCCGTGGAGTGGCGACCAGGCTGTCCCCACCGGCGCAACTCGGAGCCTTCCCCGAAGGGGTAAGTTCATGCTGCGACTCCAGGCGCCACTGCCGGATCGGTACACGACGGCGGATCCCGAATCCCTGCGCGAGATGATCCGCACGGCGAAGTCCGAACTCGGATCCAAGCTGCTCATCCTCGGCCACCACTACCAGCGCGACGAGGTCATGGAGTGGGCCGACATGCGGGGCGACTCGTTCAAGCTCGCCCGCTTCGCGGCGGACAGCGCCGCGACCGACATCATCTTCTGCGGTGTGCACTTCATGGCCGAGTCGGCCGACGTGCTCACCGGCGACCACCAGCGCGTGATCCTGCCGGACCTCAATGCAGGCTGCTCGATGGCGGATATGGCTGACCTCGACCAGGTCGAGGAGGCGTGGGACGCGATCGCGTCGGTCACCGACATCGAACGGCTCGTGCCGATCACGTACATGAACTCCTCCGCCGCCATCAAGGCGTTCGTCGGCGAGCACGGCGGCGCGGTCTGCACGTCGTCCAACGCGCAGGCGGTGCTCGAATGGGCGTTCGACCGCGGGGCCAAGGTGTTGTTCTTCCCCGACCCGCACCTCGGACGCAACACCGGGTTCACCATGGGCTACGACGAGTCCGACATGCGGGTCTGGAATCCGCACCGCGACTTCGGCGGCCTCGCCGAGACCGACGTGAAAAATGCCACGTTTCTGCTCTGGCGCGGCTGGTGTTCGGTGCACCAGCGCTTCACGCCCGACCACATCGCCGCGTTCCGGTCCGAGCACCCCGATGGCACCGTGATCGTCCACCCCGAGTGCTCGCACGAAACCGTCGAACTCGCCGACCGAGTGGGCTCGACCGAGCGCATCCTGGAATGGACCGCGGCGGCGCCCGCGGGTTCGGTGATCGGAGTCGGCACCGAGATCCACATGGTGTCCCGGCTCGCCGCCGATCACCCCGACAAGACGGTGGTGTCGCTCGATCCACTGGTCTGCCCGTGCTCCACGATGTTCCGCATCGACGCGCCGCATTTGGCCTGGTGTCTCGAATCCCTGGTCCGCGGCGAGGTGGTCAACCAGATCGTCGTCGATCCGGCCACGGCCGAGATGGCCGCGCTCGCGCTCCAGCGCATGCTCGACATCACGTAACCGGCTCGGGTACAGGCCCGACGGCGGGTGAGACTCGGGAATCCCCCGGCCCGCGGCGGGCATGCAGCACGAGCAGGCGTGGGATGGCGGCCGAATCGACATACTCGGGCGCCCGGGCGATGAATCCGGGCGGGGGCGCCGGTTCCAGCATCCGCTGGAGCATGAGGCCGTGGTCGGCCATCGTGTTCACGTACCGGGAGAGCGGTCGGTGGACGAACGGGAGGTTCACGCCGGGCGCGATCTGCTCGATCGACACGTCCTCGGTCAGGTACGGGCCGATGCGCCAGTACTGCTCCTCGAGGATGTGGTCGTCGATCCACCCGCTCCCGGGTACCTGCAAGAGCGGATGGTTGAGCAAGAAGAGGAACGTGCCGCCCGGCTCGAGGACCCGAGCCACTTCCGCGATCGCGGCGTCGACCGCGACGATGTGCTCGAAGACCAGGCAGGCGACGACGGCGTCGAATGTGGCGGTCGGGAACGGCAGCCGGTCCGCCGCCGCGCGGGCATAGTGCGGACCGCCACCGCGCTCCTTTGCGAGCCGGGTCTGGGCCTCCGAAGGGTCGATGCCGATCGCGGTCGGGACGCCGACCGCCGTCAGTTCCCGTGCGAGTTGGCCCTCACCGGTACCGACGTCGAGCACGCGTCGAGCCCCCCCGAGGTGCTCGACGACGATCGGCACGATCTGTTCCACGTACTCGGGGTCGGCGCCGTCGGTGAACTCGTCCTGCCACCAGCCGGCCTGGTCCTCCCAGTACTGGCGCTCCTGTGCCGGGGTCAGCTCCGTCACGTGGACGCGAGCATCGGCGCCAGGAACTGGCCGGTGTAACTGCCCGCCGTCTTGGCCACGTGTTCAGGCGGACCTTCGGCAATGATCTTGCCGCCGCCGTCGCCGCCCTCCGGTCCGAGGTCGACGATCCAGTCGGCCGACTTGATGACGTCGAGGTTGTGTTCGATGACGAGCACGGTGTTGCCGATGTCGACCAGCCGCTGCAACACGCCGAGCAACCGGCGGACGTCCTCGAAGTGGAGACCGGTGGTGGGCTCGTCCAGCATGTAGATGGTGCGGCCGGTGGAGCGCTTTCCCAGCTCGGTGGCCAGCTTCACCCGCTGCGCCTCGCCGCCGGAAAGCGTCGGCGCCGGTTGGCCGAGCCGGACGTACCCGAGGCCGACGTCGACCAGGGTCTGGAGCCAGCGCGCGATCGCCGGTTGGTTCACGAAGAAGTCGACGCCCTCTTCACACGACAAGTCGAGGATCTCCGCGATGTTTTTGCCTTTGAACGTGATGTCGAGCGTGTCCCGGTTGTAGCGCGCGCCCTTGCACACTTCACACGGCACGTAGACGTCGGGCAGGAAGTGCATCTCGATCTTGATGGTGCCGTCGCCCGCGCAGGCCTCGCAGCGGCCGCCCTTCACGTTGAACGAGAACCGACCCTGCTGGTAGCCACGAATCTTGGCCTCCGGGGTCGCCGCGAACAGCGCCCGCACCTTGTCGAAGACGCCGGTGTAGGTGGCCGGGTTCGACCGCGGCGTACGACCGATCGGTGACTGGTCGATGTTGATCACCTTGTCGAGGGCGTCGGCACCGTCGACGCTCTTGTGCTTCCCGGGCACCGTCTTCGATCGGTAGATCTTGTGCATCAGCGAGTGGAACAGGATGTCGTTCACCAGCGTGCTCTTCCCGCTGCCACTGACCCCCGTGACCGCCACGAAACAGCCCAGGGGGAGACGGGCGTCGACGTCGCGCAGGTTGTGTTCGCGCGCGCCGCGCACGGTGATCCAGTTGTCACCGGGTTCGCGCCGCCGTTCGGGCACGTGGATCTCGCGGGCGCCCGACAAGTACTGGCCCGTCATCGAGCGGGGCTCGTTCAGGATGTCGGTGAGGGTGCCCTGGGCCACCACCTCGCCGCCGTGCTCGCCGGCCCCCGGCCCGATGTCGACTACATGATCGGCGACGCGGATGGTCTCCTCGTCGTGCTCCACCACGATGACCGTGTTCCCGAGGTCGCGCAGCCGCACCATGGTGTCGATCAACCTCTGGTTGTCCCGCTGGTGCAGGCCGATCGACGGTTCGTCGAGCACGTAGAGCACGCCGACCAGACCACTGCCGATCTGGCTCGCGAGGCGGATGCGCTGGGCTTCGCCGCCCGCGAGCGTGCCCGCCGATCGGTTGAGGCTGAGATAGTCGAGGCCGACGTCGAGGAGGAATCTCAGCCGCTCGTTCACCTCTTTGAGCACGCGCTCCGCGATGAGTCGCTCGCGCTCGTTGAGTTCCACATCCGCGAAGAACGCCGCGGTATTGCGGATCGAGAGGTTTCCGACCTCGGAGATGCTGCGGCCACCGATCTTGACTGCGAGCGACGACGGCTTGAGCCGGGCACCGCCACACGCGCCGCACGGCACTTCCCGCATGTAGCCCTCGATCTGGTCGCGGGTGCGGTCGCTCTCGGCCTCGGTGTGGCGGCGCTCCAACCACGGGATCACACCTTCGTACTTGGTCTTGTACTCGCGCTTGCGTCCGTAGCGGTTCTTGTACTGGACCAGCACCTGCACCTTGCCGGTGCCGTACAGCACCGCCTTCTGTTGAGGCTTGGTCAACTTCTTCCACGCCGTGGTGGTGCTGAAGCCCATCTCGTCGCCGACGGCTTCGAGCACCCGACCGAAGTACTCGCCGCGGTATCCGCTCCAGGGTGAGATCGCGCCGTCGGCGATGGACAGGTCGTCGTCGCCGATGACCAACTCCGGGTCGACCTCGAAGCGCGTGCCGAGTCCGTCGCACCGCTCGCACGCGCCGTACGGCGAGTTGAACGAGAAGTTGCGCGGCGCGAGTTCGTCGAAGCTGAGGCCGCAGTGAGAGCACGCCAGGTGCTCGGAGAACGTGAGGACCTCGGAACCTTCGGAGTCGGTGTCCTTCACCTTCCGGGCCGTGCCGGGCAGCGTGGTCTGACCCTCCTCCGCGCCCTCCTTGCGCACGATCTCCACCTCGGCCACACCTTCGGCGAGGCGCAAGGCGGTCTCGAGCGAATCGGTGAGGCGCCGTTCGATCCCGGGCCGTCGGACGAGTCGGTCGACCACCACTTCGATGGTGTGGTTCTCGTATCGGGCCAGCCGGTCGGCACCGCGGTCCGCGAGTTCGATGGTCTCGCCGTCGATGCGCG
>JBDUBS010000727.1:0-1611 GCA_040003875.1 Acidimicrobiia bacterium
GCCCGCGCCGTGCACGCGGTCGACGAGACTGTCGTCGAGACGCGTGACACGCAACGGCGGAATCGCCAGAACGACCTCAGCGACCTCTACGTGAACATCGCGCGCCGCAATCAGCCCCTCGTGAGCCGCCAACTCGCGGTCATCGACGCACTCGAGGCATCCGAACGCGACGCCGACCGGTCGGCGTCGCTCGTCCAACTCGACCACCTCGCGGTCCGGATGAGACGGAACTCGGAGAACCTGCTCGTCTTGGCCGGACTCGACCCCCTGCGCACTCACCCCGAACCAGTCCCCCTGATCGATGTGATCCACGGCGCGCTCGGCGAGATCGAGGAGTTCGGAAGGGTCGACATCGTCGAGGTCCCGGGCGACATCTCGGTGCTCGGCCGGGTGATAGTCGACCTCGTCCATGCGCTCGCGGAGATCATCGAGAACGCGGCCACCTATTCCCCGCCGGCGAGCCGGGTCTTCATCGGCACCCTCCAACGACCGGGCGCGATCGACGTCACGGTTTCCGACGCCGGGGCGGGATTACCCGTCGACCGTCTCGACGAGCTGAACGAACAGCTCCAACATCCACCGCTGCCCGGATTCGATCTCTCGCGATCGCTCGGCCTGGTGGTCGTCGCGCGTCTCTGCGAGCGCATCGGCGTCCGGGTCGCACTACGGAGCACGCTGGGCGTCGGCACCGCCGCGGTCCTGACGATCCCGATCTCACTCGTCGTCGGCACCGAACCGGCGACCGCGATCGTCGCTCCGATGTCCGCGCCGCCGCCGCTCATCGACCTGACGGTGGTCGACCCACCCACGATCGGTGACGACCGATTGCCGAAACCGCTCGTGGTCGCTCCGCCGCTCCCGCGCCGCCGACCCGTCGAAACGACGATCGAGCCGGTGAGCGAGTTGCAGCGGCCCGAGTCGCGTCCACCAACGGCGGTGTTCGAACTCGTGGCCCGGTACGAGGCCGGTCGCCGCCGCGCCGCGCAGACCGAGGTGGCCGACGACTCCGACGAGCACTGACCACGCGCCCGTCACGACCGTCGCACCGTTCACAAAGGCTTGCGCTGACCCCGCCGAGCGGGCATTGTCTGGCAACCTGACGGGTCGTCAGGTCGGTCATCACACCGCAAATGCGGTCAAGAGGGGGACTCGTGAAGCGCTTTCGTTGGTTGGCATTCGTCTGTGTGATCGCAGTCGCGCTCGCGGCATGCGGCCGCAGCGACACGCAGTCCGGCGGGAACACCGACCAGAACACCACCTCGACCACCGCCGGAAGCTCCTCCGGGACGGCCGGCGCATTCGGCACGAGTGGAGTCGTGTGCAAGAAGGGATCGCCGTCCGGCTCCCCCGCACCAGGAGTCACCGCCTCTGAGATCCGGCTCGCGACCTTCGCTGACGTCGGCTACGCCGGCCGGCCCGGACTCAACCAGGAGTTGTTCGACGCCGCCAAAGTGTTCTCGCAGTGGTGCAACGACGCCGGCGGCATCAACGGCCGCAAGATCGTCGTCGACGAACGCGATGCGGCCCTCACCGAGGACACCGCCCGCATGGTCCAGAGTTGCGCCCAGGACTTCATGGTCGTCGGCGGCGGTGCCGTGTTCGACCAGAACG
>JBDUBS010000673.1:0-5337 GCA_040003875.1 Acidimicrobiia bacterium
GCGGTCGCCGCCTCCATGATCGCCTGGCAGAACCCGCGCCAGTCGTAGTTCGGCTCGGGCCCGGTCACCACGACGATGTCGGGTTGACCGTCGGGTGTGGCCGCGGCCCGTAGCGAATACTGCGGCCACCGCAGGTCACGGGTGACCCCGTCGATGAGCGTGACGATCGGACGTTGGGCCTGGAAGTCGACGTGCACCTGCTCGTCGATGGTGGCGAACTCGGTGGCGAGGTAGCGCCCGGCGAGCCAGTCGGCGGCGTCGGTCGCGGCATCGGCGGCGTCGTTCCAGCCGGTGAAGGCGGCGATGACCACGGGTTCGTGGAGCACGGGTTCGTGGTCCCATCGCAGCGAGGTCATCCGACGATGGTAGGGGCCCCGACCCTCAACCGTTCACGCGCAGGTTCTGGGGACTGGCGGGATAGCCGTTCCCGGCGACGATCGCAGCCGACCACGGGGTGAGGAGTCCGACGAGTTCGTCGGCCCGGTCGCCGAGGTTGGCGATGGCCGATCGGGTCGTCTCGTCGGTGGTGCGCTCGATGTGCTCCCGGAGCGAGTTACCTTCGGAGGTCAGTGCACCGTCGGCGATGAGCCCGCGGGACTCGAGCCGCTCGTACGCGGCGTCCACGTCGGCCTCGCTCCAACCGCGGGTGAAGACGTAGGTGCGGGGTGGGATGCCCCACGAGAGTTCGGTCATCACCGTGATCTCGGTGGAGTCGACGTACGGGATCCACGCGGCGATGTGACCGTCACCCCGGTGCTCGCGGACGAGGTCGGCCGCCCGCCAGAGGGCGCCGAAGGTGGAGGTCGGCCGGTTGAGGACCGAGAGGCCGGCGTACAACGCCCGGCCCGACGGGTCGAGGCCGTCGGTCATCGAAGCCAGGATCTCGGTCGCGCGTCGGACGTCCGCTTCGCTGGCGGTCGCACCGAGGAGCCGTTCGAGCTGGGCGGTCGCACCGGCTTCGCGTGCGGCCAGCAACGCGTCGGGACCGGCTTTCTCCCACCCCGAGGTGACGGCGCGCTCCACGGCGGCCGGCTTGAACGCGGCGAACGCGGCGGTGATCACGCTCCACGGCGCCTGACCGAGACACGCGCCGCGCGAACAGAAGTAGCCCTCGAAGTAGTTGAGTCCCAGCGCCTCGTAGCCCTGGTGCGCCTCGGGTGCGAAGTAGACGCTCGCCGCGATCGGCTCGGTCACTTTCCGGAGGGTGCGGGCGAGGTGATGGAAGTTGTCGTCGGCCATGCCGGTCAGGGTAAGGATCAGAACGACGCGAGCGCCAGGCCGGTTGCCGCCAGGGCGACACCGCCCACGACACTCACCGTCACGTACAGGACGCGTTGACGCGGTGCGAGCTTCGTCGTCTCGACCGCGAACGTCGAGAAGGTGGTGAAGGCACCGAGGAACCCGACGCCCGCCACCGTGGCGATATCGGTTTGGAGCCCGTGGAACTCACCCCACCCCGCGATCAGACCGAGGAGCAGCGCGCCGAGGAGGTTGACCACCGTGGTGCCCCAGGGGAACCGGTGGCCGAACCGTCCACTGATCGCGACCTCGAGCAGGTAACGGCACGGCGCGCCGAGGGCACCGGCGCCGGCGATGGCGAGCACGATCACATCTCGTCCTCTTCGATCAGGGCGGGTGCGATGCCGGCGGTCCGTTCGCCGAGTCGAGCGGCGAGCAGACCGGCGACAATGGACGCAGTCACGTAACTCAACGCGACGACGGCGTGGTGGGTCCGCACGAGTTGTGTGGTCTCGACCGCGAAGGTCGAGAACGTCGTGTAGCCGCCGAGGAACCCGACCCCGAGCAGTGGTCGCCAGATCCGACGGCCGCGAGCGTGCGAGCAGGCCGAGCAACAGACCGAGGATGAACGCGCCGGTCACGTTGATCGCGAACGTGGTCGTGGGGAACGTGCCCGACGCGACCGGGGCCAGCCGGCCGAGCGAGTACCGCGTTACGGTGCCGACTGCTCCGCCGACCCCGACCATGACGACCGTCCGGAGATCGGTGCGGACCTCGGTCACGGGCGTGCTGCTAACCGCGGAGGGCGAGGATCTCGGACCGGTTGGCTTGTTCGAGCGCGTTGTCGATGAGGCCCGCGACCATCGCGCCCATACTCTCGAATCCGTCGCCGAGGGTCTTGCCCATCTGGTAGCGGGCGTTGATCCCTTCGACGATGATCGCCAACTTGTAGGACGCCAGGATCACGTACCAGTCGAGTTGGTCGACCGCGCGACCGCTCACCTCGGCGTAACGAGCGACGACGTCCTCGCGGCTCGCGAACCCGGCCTGATGCTCGATGGCAGCGCCGGTCGCGATCACCTGGGCGTCGGCCTGGCCCCAGTAGAGGAGGAACAGCCCGAGGTCGGTGAGGGGATCACCGAGCGTCGACATCTCCCAGTCGAGCACGGCGACGATGCGCCCCGGGTCGTCGGTCGCCATCATGGTGTTGTCGAGGCGATAGTCGCCGTGGACGATCGTCGCCGGGCCCGACTCGGGCAGCGCGTTGCGGAGCCGGCGGGCCAGTTCGTCGACCGCGGGCAACTCGCGGGTCTTGGACCGTTCCCACTGTTCGCCCCATCGGCGGACCTGGCGCTCGAGGAAGCCGTCGGGACGGCCGAACTCGGCGAGTCCGACCGATCGGTAGTCGACCGCATGGATGGCGGCGAGCACGTCGACCAGGGTCTCGGACGTGCGCCGGGCGTCGTCCGCGCTCAGCTGTGCGAGCGCGGCGCCGTCGCGGTAGATCACGCCGTCGACCAGCTCCATCACGTAGAAGGGCGCGTCGTTCACGGCCTCGTCCTCGCACAACGCGAGCGTGCGGGGAACGGGAACGTTGGTCGGCGCGAGAGCCGACATCACGCGGTATTCGCGCGCCATGTCGTGCGCGGTGGGGAGTACGTGGCCGAGTGGTGGACGGCGGAGTACCCAGGTGGAGGCCCCGTCGGTCACCGAGTACGTGAGGTTGGAACGCCCTCCGGCGATGAGGGTCGCCTGCAGCGGAGCGCCGGAAGCGCCGGCGACATGCTGGGTGAAGAAGGAGTGCACGCGATCGAGATCGATGCCGTCCGGGGTTCCTGTCATCCGCGTGCTCCCATAGAGCCGCGGAGATTACTCAGGCGACTTTGGGGGTGCGGGGTGCCACCGGCGTGCCGTTGCCCTTGGGGTACCGGGCGACCCGACCGACCGGCATGTCCACGCGGAAACCGGCCGCGGCGCGGTCCTCCTCGGACTCGCCGCCCCAGAAGCCGTACTCACGGTGCTCGCGGGCCCAGTCACGACACGCGATGTTGACCTCGCACTCGGCGCACACTCCACGCGCCTTGCCCTCACGCACGGCTCGCGCCTCGGGGCGCTCGCCGGCGGGGGCGAAGAACAGCTCGGTCCGGCCGGAGCAGAGCGCGTCGGCGGTCCAGGAGAGTGGGCCGGTGAAGATCAGCGTGGACAGGCTTTCTGCAGCCATGGTTCCTTCTCGTCGTTGCGGGCGTATTGGTGCGGGGGCGGGCGGTCCGAGCGGACGCGCCCCAAATACCTTGAAATCTGGGGTGAAAATGAAGTCGGGGAGCCGGCGGGGGGTCCCGGCTCCCCGAGTGTCCAGGCACATCGAACACCCTACGGCGGTGATCTGTCCAACGGGTAGCATCGATGGATCCGATCGTCAGGTCAGATACGTCAATGGTTCCGGCAGTATTTCGTCGCCCGGTTGGACAGGAAAAATTTATGGAGCTACGGCATCTCGACACCCTCGTCGCGATCGACGAAGCAGGGACGTTCACCGCGGCCGCCGACACACTCCGGACAGTTCAGTCCAACGTGTCCGAACAGGTCCGCCAGCTCGAGACCGAACTCGGGGTCACGCTGCTCGCTCGCGGTCGCGGCGGCGCCACGCCCACTGAATCGGGTCGGGTCGTGCTCAGTCGGGCGCGTCGCATCCGGCGTGAGATCCAGTTGTTACACGAGGAGTTGGCCGCGCTCCGTGGCCTCCAAGTGGGCGATGCGACCTTCGGCGTGGTCGGGACCGCGAGCCGATGGCTCGTCCCGCAACTCGTCGCGCATCTGCGCGAAGCGGCGCCGGGGATCCGGCTGCTCGTGCACGAGGGTGCATCCGAACGCCTCCTCGCCGAGGTGATCGCGCAGGACCTCGCACTCGCCGTCGTCACCGCGCCCGCGCCCGACCCGCGCATCGTCTTCGAACACCTGGCCGACGAGCCGATGGTCGGATTGGCCCCGATCGATACCGATCTGCCGGACGGTCCGCTCAAGGTCACCGACCTGGCGCGGATGCGACTCGTCCTCCCGCCGGAAGTGAACCCGTTGCGTCGCGAGATCGAACAGGCCGCGGCCAAGCTCGGGGTGCAGCTCGACGTACCGGTCGAGGTCGAGGGGATCCGACTCATTGCGGACCTCGTCGCCGCGGGCGCGGGAATCGCCGTACTCCCGGAGACCGCGGTTCCGCCGAACCTCGACGGCCTGCGGACCTTCGAGATCACCGACCTGCCCCCACGTCAGCTGGGGCTCGCCACGCTCAAGGGCGCGCCCATGTCACTCGCCGACCGAGCCGTCCATGGCGCGGTGCTCGAGATCGTCGGCTGGACTCGGCGCACCTGACCGCGTCCACACCTGCCCCGACGTTTCGGCGCCGGTTCCGCAGGCCCGGCCTATTTCGCGCGTCGGAACGTGACACGCGGGCTTCAGGGGCGGAGAGCAGCGGAGATCGAGAGGGGTGCGCCGCTGAGGTCCATCGTCGCTCCGGTCGGACCGGTCGCCTCGAGGCGCAGCACCCCGGGACGTTCGCCGTCGACGAGTCGAACGGTTCCACCACCGGGCCACGAGATGTCGGTGCCGGCTTCGGTATCGGTGACCACCCGGCCGTCGAGCAGATCGACGAAGAAGCGGCGCGTTTCGGCTCGGTCGGGGCTCGCCACGACGACGCGATCCAAGGTCACGCGGTCGTCCCCGCGCGTCCCGGCACGCGGCCACCAGACCGGAGTGCCTTCGGGGTCTCCGGTACGTTCCGCGTCGGCGACCAGTCGGGCGAAGTCGTCGGCGCCGTACTCCGTCTGGGCGAGTTGCACGACGGTGCCGTGGGCCTCACGCGGTTGGATGAATGCCTCGCGCCACTGCGGGTTGTCGAGGCTCACGCCGACGGGGTGGACGCCGAACGCAGCGCAACGGTCGAGGGTGGCGCGCAGGTCGGAGACCTTGAACGTCATGTGGTGCACGCCGACGCCGTGGCGATCGACGAATCGGGCGAGGAAGTCGTTCACCTCCGGCTCCCATACCACGAGCAACTCGACGGTCATGCCGACGGTCGCGGTGCCGAGCCGGGCCTGGACCCAA
>JBDUBS010000039.1:0-18029 GCA_040003875.1 Acidimicrobiia bacterium
CCATGAGCTGACCGCAACGACCAAAGCGTTGTCCGACCGAGCCCGGTGCCTCTGCACCGGGCTCCGTCGCGTCGGAATGGAAGTCAGTCGAGCTGTCCGTGGTGCAACCACGCAATGAGGTCCGGTGCCGCGAGCGCGTCGATCGCGTCGCGATAGTGCGCTTGAGTCTCGTGGTCGAGCAACGTCCGCCACATCCCACTGACACCGTGGCGGAAGAAGTCGTCCGGGTCGCGCCAGAGTCCGTGGGAGCTGTCGGGAACCAGGTGGGCGGCACGCGATTTCATCGACGCGAACGTCGCCGCCTCGACCAACGCGGGCCAGTGCGATTCGACGACCTCGATCCCGACGACGTCGGCGAGTCGACGCAGGCTGGCCCCGAGGTCCTCCTGTAGATCGTCGTAGTGCATCAGGTGGACGTGCGGATCGTCGCGGTCGGGCCAGAAGGTCCCCAGATGGTGCACGAGGAGGCGGAGACACGATCCGGATTCGGTCACCGGGGCCGGGTTGTCGATCCACTGCTGCACCGTTTCGATCTCGGAAGCCGGATCCGGCGCGAGTTCTTCGGCGAGCAGGTCGGCCACATCGTCGAGGCCGACTGCGTGCATGCGGGCCTCTATCAACTTCTCGAAGATCATGTTGGAGTGGTGGTTCACCATCGACAACGCGACATCGCGTGGGTCGCGGCCCACGCTGAGATAGGTCACCCCGGGTTCGATCGGCAGACCGTCGAGTGGCGTGTGGGTCTTGATGAACCGACGGTGGCGCTGGGCATCGAGGATCCCGAACACCTCTTCGTCGGATCGCGTCAGCATGTCCAACCAGGGCGAGTAGCTGTCGAGTGGGTGTTCCAACTCCGGCGTCTGGAAAACGAGGAGCGCACACATCATCTGCGTCCATGTCGTCCCGCACTTCGCCGGCGTCGAGATGACGATGTCCGAAGCCCGCAACTCGAAGCGCTCCCATCGGGAACTATCCGAGATCAGCGTCTTGTAGTGGACCAGCGGCGGCCTCGGCGTGAGCACGACCCGAACCTATTGGGTGTCGTCGGTCACCGGATGTGCGTTCGCACGCGACCGCTCACTGCCCAGGCCCCGGTATCGCGGTCCAGGCCTGCGACTCGTCGTTGCGGGTCCCCGTGTACGGGCAGCCGGCGCCGTCCACGCCGCGGGTGTTGAGCACCTGGTTGGTGTCGTAGTAGTGCGACACGGTTCCGCCGATGGTCACGTTGATGACCGGCACGGTGGGCGAGACGCTGGTAACGCAGAGCGCCGGATCGCAGGAGTAACACCCGGCGGTGCTCGAGTCCGAGGTGTCGAAGTTCTCGAACGCCGTCTGCGCCAGGACGAGGCTCTGACCGGCCGGGATCGTCCGGGCGCCCCAGAGGTCGAACGTCTTCTTACCGATCGTGACCGTGACCGTGGCCGATACCGAGGCACCCGTGCTGTTGTCGATGCGCACCGCGCCGGTGTCCCACCCTCCGGTCGACGGGTCGGGGGTGCCGACGAACACAATGTTGGAAGAGCCCATCCACGGCGATGGCTTCGGGTTCAGGTTGTACCGATGGTGGGTGTCGTAGTAGCCGGCGTAGACGTTCACGCCCGAAGCCGACGGCGCATGCACCGTGATCTCGCGCGTGGCGGATCCGGTCAGTCCACCGGTATCGGTCACGGACACCGACACCGTGTAGGTACCGGCAACCGCGTAGGTGTGCGATGCCGTCGCCTTGGACTGCGGGCCGACCGTCGTCCCGTCGTCGAAGTCGAACTTGTAACTCGCGATCGGGGTCGCGTCGGTGTCTGCCGACGAGGACGCGTCGGCAACTACCGCGAGATCCGCGACGTTCCATGCCGGCGCGACCTGGAGTCCGGCGATCGGAGCGGCGTCGACGACCACAGGGGTCGGCGACGCGACCGACGCGGTGTTCCCCTTCGTATCCGTCACCGTCACGGTCACGGTGAAACTCCCGGCCGCGGTGTACTTGTGCGAGGCCGTCGCCTTCGATTGTGGTCCGACCGTCGTCCCGTCGCCGAAGTCGAACGCGTACGTCGCGATCGGACTCGAGTCGGTATCGGTAGATGCCGACGCATCGGCGACCACCGTCAGGGGTGCCGCACCCGAGGTCGCGGAGAGCGACAGCCCGGCCTTGATCGTGTCCGGCAGGTTCGCCATGAGGGCGACGTCGCGCGCGATGTCCCATCCGGGCCACACCGCCGTGCCCGCTGTTCCCGGTGGCCGCGTGTTCGCGCCGACGCGGAACGGATGCAGATGGCCGTAGCCGTCCACGGTGAACCCGCCGGTGTTGTCGTCGACCAGTCCGACGCCCTGCACCGCGACCCCGGACGCGACGAAGACCCCGTGGGTCGCAGGCGGAGCCACGCCACTGCCGCCGATTGCGAACGGGTGGAGCCGACCGGTCCGGTCAACGACGTAGCCGCCCTTGCCGTCCGCGGTGATCGTGATGCCCCGCGCCATGTCTTGCCCGTTCCAGTAAGGCGTACCGGAGGCGGCGGGCGGTACGGCGTTGGCCCCGGTGGCGAACGGATGGATGCCGCCGTAGCCGTCGACCACGTAGCCACCCTTCATGTTCGGGAGGAGGGCGACGCCGCGTGCGATGTCCCAGCCGTTCCAGTAGGCGACACCTGTGAGTGCCGGCGGCGTTGCGCCCGCACCGATCACGAAGGGATGAACACCGCCGAAGCCGTCGAGCGTGTAGCCGCCGGTCCCGTTCGAGAGCAACGCGATCCCACGGGCGATATCCCACCCGTTCCAGTACCCGGCCCCCGAAGTCGGCGCGGGCATCGGCCCGGTCCCGACTGAGAACCGGTGGATTCCCCCGAAGCCGTCGAGGGTGTAGCCGCCTGAGTGATCGGTGGGTGCGCTGACCGCGAACGACACCGCCGCACCGGCCGGGGTTGGAACCCCGACGGTGGCAATGCCCATGCTCGCGATGACCAGCCCCACGACGTGCAATGCGCGCCGCAACGTTCTCCCCTTGCTCGCTCGCCCTCGAAGCGGCAGACACTACGGCCCGAACCATCCGAATTGCACTGAGCCGATCGCATCAAAACGGGGGGACGGGAGACCGGTTCAAGTCGGCTGGCCCGCTCGTCGAAGACAGGCCATGAACACTCGCCATATCCAGATCGTGACCGTCGACGGCGAGACCGTCATCGAGACCCAGTCCCGCGGTTACGACGTGCTGCGGAATCCGGCGCTCAACAAGGGCTCCGCCTTCACCGCGGCCGAGCGGGTGCGGCTCGGATTGGTCGGCCTCCTCCCGGCGGCCCCGCCGATCGAGCTGGCGCAACAGGTCGATCTCGCGTACACGCATTACAGCCAGCACGTCACCGATCTCGACAAGCACCTCTACCTGCTGCGGTTGCACGACACGAACGTCACGCTCTTCTACGCACTGATGCAGCACCATCTGCTGGAGATGCTCCCGGTGGCGTACGACCCGACGGTCGGCGAGGCCATCGAGAAGTTCAGCGAGGTGTACGCCCGACCGCGCGGCGTGTTCCTCTCGATCGACGACGTCGACGGCATCGAGGCGGCCCTCGCCGCCACCGGCGCGACCTCCGACGAGATCGACCTCATCGTCGCCACCGACGCGGAGGAGATCCTCGGTATCGGTGACTGGGGTGCGGGTGGTATCGACATCTCCATCGGCAAGCTCGCGGTGTACACCGCGGCGGCCGGGATCGACCCTCATCGCGTGCTGCCGATCGTCCTCGACGTCGGTACCGACAACGAGACGTTGCTGAACGACCTCGACTACATCGGCAACCGCCATGGGCGCGTCCGCGGGGAGCGCTACGACGCGTTCGTCGACGCCTACGTGCAGGCCGCGCGCAAGCTGTTCCCGAACGCGCTCTTGCACTGGGAGGACTTCGGTTCCACCAACTGCCGCCGGATCCTCTCCCGGTACCGCGACACCTGCCCGACGTTCAACGACGACATGCAGGGCACCGGCGCGATCGCCATGTCCGGTCTCTACAACGCGTTGAAGGTCGCCGGCACACCGTGGACCGAGCAGCGCGTCGTGATCCTCGGCGGCGGTACCGCCGGCTGTGGGATCGCCGACCAGATCCGTGACCAGATGATGCACGACGGTCTGTCCGAGTTCGATGCGCTGGCGCGGATCCACCTCGTCGACCTCCCGGGTCTCCTCACCGACGACATGGACGAAGACCTGCTCGACTACCAGCGTCCGTACGCGAAGCCCCACGACGCGGTCGCCGATTGGACTCGTTCGGCCGTCGCGGTCGACCCCGGCGCGGCGACTCGGTGGCCTGCGATGGCCAAGCTGCGCGACGAGCGCGCCGGGACAGGCATCGTCGACCTGGCGACCGTCGTCGCCGAGGTGCAGCCGACGATCCTGATCGGCACCTCGACCACACCAGGCCGGTTCACCGAAGCGATCGTCAAAGAGATGGCCGCCCACACCGACCGGCCGATCGTGTTCCCCCTGTCGAACCCGACTCCGCTCGCCGAGGCAACCCCGGAGCAGCTGCTTACCTGGACCGCAGGCCGGGCACTGGTCGCCACCGGATCGCCCTTCGACGACGTCGAGATCGACGGCGTCGTGCACCGCATCGGCCAGGCGAACAACGCCGCGCTCTATCCCGGGCTCGGCCTCGGGACCATCGTCGCCCGCGCCGCGCAGGTGTCCGACGGGATGATCCGAGCGGCGGCGCTCGCCGTCGCCGGTCGCGCCGAGCTCACCCAGCCGGGCGCCGCCCTCCTGCCCTCCAATCAGTTCCTCCGCGCCACCTCGAGTGTCGTTGCGGTCGACGTGGTCCGGGCCGCGCAGGCCGAAGGGCTGGCGCGGGCCGAGATCGAGAACCCGGTCGAGGCAGTGCGGGTCGCCGAGTGGTGGCCCGTCTACCGGCCGGTCGTCGCAGCCTGACCACCACGCGCGTCCACCGTCGGGCCGCGTGATTCCATCGCCAACGAGGATTACGCCATGACCGTCGTCGACGCCGCTCGTCCCAACCAACCGCCCGAGCACACCGACGGTGACCCGGCTCCGTCATCGGTCCATGATCTGCCCGTCGGGCTGAGCACCACTGGCACGAGAGCGGAGTTCGACAGTCTCGGCACCGTCGCGGTCCCTGCCGATCACTATTGGGGTGCGCAGACCCAACGCAGCCTCGAACACTTCGACATCGGTGACGATCGCATGCCGGTCGAGGTGTACCACGCGTACGGCTACGTGAAGAAGGCTGCCAGCATCGTCAACGAGCGCGCGGGTCGACTCCCGGCGTGGAAGGCCCGGCTCATCCAACGGGTGAGCGACGAGGTCATCGGCGGCGCACTCGACGCCGAGTTCCCGTTGTACGTCTGGCAGACCGGTTCGGGCACGCAGTCGAACATGAACGTCAACGAGGTGATCTCCAACCGCTGCATCCAACTCCTCGGCGGGGAGCTCGGCTCACAGACCCCGGTCCATCCGAACGACCATGTGAACATGGGTCAGTCGAGCAACGACACGTTCCCGACGGCGATGCATCTCGCCGGGTACGCGATGCTCACGGACAAGACCCTGCCCGCGCTCCGCGCCCTCCGCAACGCGCTCGACGCCAAGTCCCAGCAATGGGCGGCGGTGGTCAAGATCGGGCGTACCCACCTCGAGGACGCGACTCCGCTGACCGTAGGACAGGAGTGGTCCGGCTACGTCGGCGCGCTCGACGACGCGATCGCGGACCTCGAACACGCCACCGCGGGCCTGCTCCAGGTGGCGATGGGCGGCACCGCCGTCGGCACCGGCCTGAACGCGCCGGTCGGGTTCGGTGAAGAGGTCGCCGGCGTGTTGGCCGACCTCACCGGCTTCCCGATCACGACTGCGACGAACAAGTTCACAGCTCAGGGCACGCTCGACCGCATGGTGCGAGGACACGCGAGCCTCAAGGCCGCCGCCGTCACCCTGTTCAAGATCGCCAACGACCTGCGCTGGCTCGGCTCCGGACCCCGGACCGGGTTCATGGAACTCCTGCTCCCGGCCAACGAGCCCGGCTCCTCGATCATGCCGGGCAAGGTGAACCCGACTCAGGCCGAGGCCATGCTCATGGTCTGCATCCAGATCATGGCGTCGGACGTCGCCGTACAGATGGGCGGCGCGGAGGGCAACTTCGAGCTCAACGCATTCCGCCCGATCATCGTCGACAACTACCTGCACTCGGCCCGGATCATGGCCGACGGGTGCGATCGATTCCGCACGTTCATGGTCGAAGGCACGCAACTCAACGAGCAGCAACTCGCCGACAACATCGATCGCTCGGTGATGATGGTCACTGCGCTCTCGCCCGTGATCGGTTACGACCAGGCGTCCACCATCGCTCATCACGCCATCGACCACAACACGACGTTGAAGGTCGCCGCGTTGGCCAACGGTGTGTCCGAAGCGCTCTTCGATCGCATCGTGGTCCCCATCGAGATGACCCACCCGGGTTCCGCCGACATCCCCGCCTAAGCGACTCATCGATCACCCCGCCGACCAGCATTCGTGGTTTGATGGCGGCGCTTCGTCCACCGAGATCGATGTTCCGCCTGGAGGCTCCCGGTGCCGCTTTCCGACTTCGAACCAGAGGCCGCCGCGTTCTACGGGCGTGATCCTGAGCATGCGTTCGCGCATCTGCGCACCCACGATCCGGTCTCCTGGTACGCGCCCGGCCAGTTCTGGTGTCTCACCCGCCAGGCCGAGATCCGGGACGTTTCCCGCAACGCCAGGACGTTCTCGTCCGCGCACGGCATCCAGATGTTCCAGATCGCAGAAGCCCACGCGGGCAAACCCGTGGCGGCCGACGGCGCGGACGGCGCCATGTCGATCCTCCAGATGGATCCGCCCGAGCACCTGCGTCACCGCACGCTCGTCATGAGCGCATTCCGGCCGCGCTACATGGAGCAACTCGAGACGCGCATCCGCGAGATCGCGGTCGAAACGCTCGATGCGTGTGACCCCACCGGGGAGGTCGACTTCGTCGAGCAGATCGCCGTCCCATTACCGATGCGGGTGATCGCCGAGATGATCGGCGTGCCCCCGGAGGACGCCGGGGACTTCCGGCGGTGGTCGGACTCGATCATCGAAGCCGGCGGTGGAGGCATGACCGAACAAACCCTCCAAGACATGGGCGAGCTGTTCGCCTACTTCACCACGAGCATCGAGGAGCACCACGCGACCCCGCGCGACGACATCATCACGATGCTCCTGGAAGCGGAGATCGACGGTGAGTGCCTGGGCAAGGGCGAGATCCTGATGTTCCTGTTGACCCTGCTCGTGGCCGGGAACGAGACCACCCGCAATCTCATCGCGGGCGGCGGACGTGCACTCGCCGACCATCCCGACCAGCGGGCGAAACTTGCGGTCGACCCAACGCTGCTTCCGGGTGCGGTGGACGAGATGCTGCGCTGGGTGTCGCCGGTCCGCAGCTTCGTACGCCGCGCCCAGGTCGACACGACGATCGGCGACACGCCGATCCGGGCGGAGGACTACGTCGTGTTGTTCTACGGCTCGGGCAATCGAGACGAAGCGGTGTTCGGCCCGACTGCAGGCGCATTCGACGTGACCCGAGCCGAAGCCTTCCGCCACATCGCGTTCGGTTTCGGCGAGCACCTCTGCCTCGGTGCCGCCCTCGCGAAGGTCGAGGCTCGGGTCATGTTCGAAGAGCTGCTGGGTCGTTGGCCGACCTGGGAGATCGCGGGCGACATCGTTCCGCTCGAATCGTGTCTCATGAACGGACTGGTCCACATGCCCGTCCAGCTGGGCTCGCCGCGCGTGTGACGGTGCAGAGGTTTTCGCGGTGGAGACGATGGGACTCGAACCCACGACTTCCTGCTTGCAAAGCAGGTGCTCTAGCCAACTGAGCTACGTCCCCGAGGGGACTCCATCGTAGAGCGTGCCCGCGGACGTGCCCCGCACCAATCGGTCAGCGCACGGTGCGGAAGAAGGTCCGGACCTCGTCCACGAACAGCTCGGGCTGCTCGAACGCGGCGAAGTGGCCGCCGCGGTCGAGCTCGTTCCAATGGCGCAGGTCGGGGAACCGGCGCTCGGCCCAACGCCGCGACGGCCGGGAGATCTCCTTCGGGAAGATCGAAGCGCCCGTCGGCACGGTCACGGTCGCGAGCTTGGGACCGAAGTCGTTGAAGCTCTCCCAGTACAGCCGCGCCGACGACGCCCCGGTGCCGGGAAGCCAATAGAGCATCACGTTGTCGAGCAGCTCATCGCGCGTCAGCACGTTCTCGGGATGACCGTCACAGTCGGTCCAGGCGAAGAACTTCTCCACGATCCACGCGGCCTGCGCGGCGGGCGAGTCCACCAGTCCGTACCCGAGCGTCTGCGGACGCGTCGATTGTTGCGTCGAGTAACCCGACTCCTCCTTCTGGTAGTGGGTGAATGCCGCGATCGCTTCCAGCTCGCGCGCGTCGGGCTCGCCCATGGACGTGTCGGGAAGCGCGATCACCATGTTGAGGTGGATGCCCGCCACATGATCGACGTCCTGCTCGCCGATGCTGGTCGTCACGCTCGCACCCCAGTCGCCGCCCTGCGCGCCGTACCGGTCGTAACCGAGGCGCGCCATCAACTCGGACCACGCACGCGCGATCCGGGGCACCTTCCATCCCGCCCGCTCGGGCCGGTCACTCCATCCGTAGCCGGGCAACGACGGACACACCACGTGGAACGCGTCGGCCGCATCACCACCGTGGGCGACGGGATCGGTCAGCGGACCGATCACCTTGTGGAACTCCACGATCGAACCGGGCCAGCCGTGGGTCATCACGAGCGGGAGCGCGTCGCGCTCGGGTGAACGCACGTGCAGGAACTGGATGCCGAGGCCGTCAAGCTCGGTGCGGTGCGGCCCGAAGGCATTGAGCCGAGCCTCGGTGGCGCGCCAGTCGTACTCGTGGGCCCAGTACTCGCACAGCTCGCGCGCGTACGCGAGGGGGATGCCCTGCGACCAGTCGTCCACCGTCTCCGCCTCGGGCCAGCGGGTGCGGGCCAACCGATCCCGGAGGTCGGCGAGTTCCGAATCGGGAACCGCGATCGGACTGGCCACGATCTCACTGCTCACGCTGTTCTCCCGACGCTGCACCGGTGGAACGGTGAGCATCCCGGCGGGTCACTCTCGCGGTCAAGCCCACCGTCGGCTCAAGTGAAGCGCTCGTCGGACGATATCCGGGGACCGAAGGAGCGCCACCGATGCCCGAGACCGCCGAGAAAGTCTTCGCTGCGACCGAGGCCGAACTCGCCGAGCAGGCCCGCGCGGTGGTCGCGGACGAGCCGATCCTGGCCGCCGGTGCCTTTTGGCCCAACGGCGTCACCCGGGAGACGATCGAGCACGGAACCGTCGGCGGCCGCCATCTCGGCGCCATCGTCGGACCAAACCTCGGCGCGATGGCTGCGCTCGCCGGCGCGTTCAGCGGACTCGGCGACGACGATCCGGATCGGTACGCACTCGCGCAGCCGTTCATCGTCGCGGTGACTGCGTCGCACATCCACGTGATCGAACCGGCGGTCGACGGCGCTCCCGTGCGCAGCGTTCTGGTGTTCGATCGCGCGACCACCGTCGTAACGATCAAGCATCGCGGCCTGAGCCGGTTGCTCGTGCTCGACGATGCCGACCACGATCAACACTTCCGGTTGCTCGGCGCGGTCAACCGCCTCATGAAGCGCTCCGGGCCCGACACGAGCGTGCTCGACGCGCTCGCCGGTCACGGCTGAGCACACAACGAACGGTCAGCTCGACGGGCCGGCCATTTCGGCCAGGGCCGTGCACGTACGCCAGTTGCGCGAGGTCCCTTCGAGGCCCAACTTCCGCAGCAGCGAGTCGTTGCCGATCTTCGAGTTCCCGTAGCCGCCGGGTATGTGGAGGTACGCCTCGGTCCCGGATACCGCGAGTTCGTCGGGCGCGTACACCGCGGGATCGACGGCCGCGACCCGTTTTGGATCGGCCTTGCCGTACAGGAAGACGACGTGCAGTTCCTTGTGCGTGGCACCACGATCCGCGAATGGATTCGCCTTCACGATCGCGTCCATCTGCGCGGCCGTGCGGATCACCACCCGAGTATCGATCCCGGACGCGTCGAGGATCGCGTCGTGGAGTTCGGTGCCGACCTTGGCCGCGCCTTTGCGCGCAGTGAACACAATGTTGCCGCTCTGGAGGTAGGTCTGTACCTCGGCGAACCCGCAGCCCTCGGCGATGCCGCGCAGGGCTGCCATCTTGATCCGGCGGTTGCCGATGTTGATCCCGCGCAGGAGCGCGACATACACCGTCACGAGCTACTTGTACCCGACCATGATGTGTTCGATCCACGCCTGCGGAGCCGCCGACAACAGGGTGTTCAGATCGAGGTAGTCGTGCCAGCGCACAATCTGCCCGTCGCGGATCTCGTGCACCGACACGAACGGAAGGTCGACGTGCTCACCCGACTCCCAGAACCATTCCTCGTGGTGCTCGGTGATCACCATGTCGCCATCAGCCACCATCGGTCCGTCGTGCAGTACGTACTTGGCCAGCGGCGCGATGCCGAGGCGGAGGCGGGCGGTGACCTCCGCGGGCCCGTACGCGCCCTCCTCGGGGGCAGGCACGTCGGTGTAGTGCCCATCCGGGGCGAAGTACGCGCCCACGGCGTCGAAGTCACGGCGACCGAGGTCGCCCCAGAACCGCTCGATCAGGGCCTTGTTCTCAGCAGGTGTGGTCACGGCGGCGCACACTACGGCCCGATGACGAATCGCGAAACTCCGCGCAATCCGTGCCCCATTCGTCAAGCACGGCACCGAATCGGCCGACAAACTGGCCCATGATGCGTACCGACGCGCGGCCCCAGGCCGACCTCTCCACCGTCCACCGCCTGGCGGCCGACCTGCGCGATGGACTCGGGGCGGTCCTGCGCGGCAAACCCGAACCCGTGCGGCTCGCGGTCATCGCCCTGCTGTCGGGCGGCCATCTCCTCGTGGACGACGTGCCGGGGGTGGGCAAGACCCTCCTGGCCAAGGCGATGGCCCGGGCCGCCGGCGGGTCCTTCCGGCGGGTGCAATCGACTCCCGACCTGCTCCCCTCCGAGCTGACCGGCGTCTCGGTGTTCCACCTGGCCGGCAACGAGTGGGAGTTCCGTCCGGGCCCTCTCTTTGCCCACATCGTGCTCGTCGACGAGTTGAACCGTGCGACCCCGCGCACGCAGTCGGCGCTCCTCGAGGCGATGGAGGAACGCCAGGTCACCGTCGACGGCGTGACCCGCGTCTTGCCGCAGCCGTTTTTCCTCGTCGCCACGCAGAATCCGTTCGAGACCGCCGGGACCTTCCCCCTCGTGGAAGGACAACTCGACCGCTTCACCGTGGTCACCGAGATCGGGCCGCCCGACGCGGTCACCGAGCGCGAACTTCTCCTCGGCGCCGGCGGCGAATCTGCACTCGCCGAGCTCGAGCCGATCACCGATCCGACCGAACTCATCGCGGCAATCGCGTCGGTCCGTGAAGTCTTCTGCGCACCCGAGGTCGCCGACTACACGGTGGCCATCGCCAACGCGACTCGCGTCCACGGCGAGATCGCGATCGGGGCGAGCCCGCGCGCGTCGCTCGCGCTGCTCCACGCCGCCCAGGCGAATGCGGTGCTCGAAGGTCGCGGATACGTCGTACCCGAAGACATCGCCCGGCTCGCGTCGCCCGTGCTCGCACACCGACTGATCCTGCGCGACCCGGGCCGGCTCGCCGATGCCCGCGCGGTGGTGCAGCGCATCGTCGGGACCGTCGCCGCACCGCGCCCTTGAAACCCTCCGGTCGTCCGGTGCACCAGGGAGGGATCCCTCGACCGATCGTCGTCCCGAAGTCGGCGGTCGTCCTCGAACTGATCGGCCTCGCCCTCTTCGTAGTCGCCCGCACCACTGGCGCCGGGTGGGACATCGTGGTCCTCTGCGCCATCATCGCCGTGATGTTCACGGGATCGATGCTCCCGGCCGTGATCCTCGGTCGTACCACCGTGTCTGCGACCGCACCCCCCGACGCGTCGGTCGGCCGGCCGTTCCCCATCGAACTCACCGTTGCGGCGCGGCACGTGAAGGTCCAGGTGCTCACCTTCGACTCCGAGTGGGTCCGCATCGACCGTCCCAGTACCGGACCGATCCTCGTCACGCCCACCCGGCGCGGGGTCCTCACGCGCGTGCGGATCGAGATCGTCACCGCGGCGCCGCTCGGCCTCGCCCGGTGGCGCCGACGCATCCGCGTCGTGCTCCCCAACCCCGTGGAGATCGCGCCCCGCAGGGAGCCGACCCGGTGCCCGATCGTGACCGGAACCACCGCCACGACCTCGTTCGCCGACGCCTCGTCGAGTCGCGGTCGTGATCTCACCCGCGGCGTGCGCGAGTACGTGGACGGTGATCCGATCCGTTCGGTCCACTGGCCGGCGACCGCACGAACCGGTGCCGTGATGATCCGCGAGTTCGAAGGGCCCCGCCGTCCCCACGTGGTCATCGTCGCCGACCTCCGGGGACCCGATCCCGAGGGTGTCGCGTCGCGTGCGGCCGGCATGGCCGACGACGCGCTGCGTCACGGTGCGCGCGTCCAACTCGCCACCGCCGAGATCGACGGTCCGCGCTTCGGCGACGTGACGTCGTCACTCCACGTGGGGCGCCGACTGGCGCGGGCGGTCGTCGGACCCCCGGCCGCAGCCGCGGCGCCGCCGGGCGCGACGGTCCATCACCTGGGCGGCGGAGGTCACCGCTGATGCAGCCCGAAGCGGTGATCTCCCTGCGCATCTCGGTGTGCATCGCCGTCATGACGTCCGCCGCCGCCGCGCTCATCGAGGGCGCGGGTGGCGGTCTGCTGTGGGTCGCCGTAGTGGTGGGCTTCCCGCTCGCCTTTGGCATCGGTTACTGGGTCCGTGAGACGCGTCCGCTCGCGCTCCGGGCCGCCCAGTCGGTGGTGGCGATCGTCATCCTGGTCGCGTTCATGGGCCGGATCACCACCGTCACCGACCTGGGCTCGCTTCAGATACCGCTCGCGCAGTCTTTCCTCTGGCTCCTCCTCCTCCACGCGCTCGACACGCCCAACCGTCGGGGCCTGATGGTCCTTCTGGTCGCGAGCCTGGTGTTGGTCTCGCTCGCGGGCGTGCTCTCGATCTCGATGGCGATTGCGCCCTGGTTGCTCGCATGGGGCTTCGCCGCGCTCGCCAGCCTCGTCCTTGCCTATCGCGCCGAGTTGGCCGAACTCCCCGCCCTCGGTGGTGGTGCGCCACCACGCTTCGAGTTCTCCAGCTTGCTGGTGCCACTCGGCGTCCTCGTCACCGTGCTCGCGATCGGCTTCGGCGTCTTCATGGTCGTGCCCGTGGCCGGAACCAACCGGGCGCTGATCTTCCCTTCGCAACTCCCCGGGGGTACCCCGGTACGTTCCAACGGAGCCCTCACGAACCCGTCGCTCGGGAACAACGACCCGAACCCCAGCAAGAACGGGAAGGGAACGGGGGCGGCCTCGTCGTCGGGCTACTTCGGGTTCTCGAACCGGCTCGACACCGCCACCCGGGGGCGACCAGGAAACTCGCTCGTAATGCGGGTGCGCGCCAACTCGCCCGACTTCTGGAAGGCGCAGACGTTCGACCAGTGGGACGGCCGCGTCTGGCATCTGTCCGACGACCACCCGCAGCTCATCCGCGGCACGCAGCCGATCTTCATCCCGCGCGTGCCGCTCGACGGCCCTACGCAGTCGGCGGTAGACGTGGACGAACTGGTGCAGACCTACTTCCTCGAAACGAGCGGTCCGAACTCGATCTTCGCCGCCAACCAGGCCAACAAGGTGTACTTCCCCGAGCGCTCGCTCTTCCAGAATCCGGACGGCACCCTCCGCGCCGGTGTGCGCCTCGATGCCGGTTCGGTGTACACGGTGGTGAGCGAGCGGCCCCTCGTGACCGCCGACGTATTGCGGTCGAGCAACCCCGCGAGCCTTCCGACCGACATCCGCCTGCAATATGCGCAGCCCCCCGTCACCACCGATCGGGTCCGTGCGCTCGCCCACACCATCACCGCGCACGCCGTCACGGCATTCGACAAGGCTCGGGCGATCGAGGACTGGCTCGGGGCCCACACGAAATACTCGTTGAACATCCCGCCGTTGCCCAAGGGCAAGGACGCGGTGGACCAATACGTGTTCGTCGACCGGCGCGGGTTCTGCGAACAGATCGGCACCACGCTTGTGGTCATGCTGCGCGAACTCGGTATCCCGGCCCGGCTCGCGGTGGGCTACGCGCCCGGCGAACGCAACCCGTTCACCGGGCTCTACGAAGTGAAGGCCAGCGACGCGCACGCCTGGGCCGACGTGTACTTCCCCGGAGTCGGTTGGCAGGCCTTCGACCCGACCGCTCACGTACCGCTCGCGGGCGACGCGCAGCTCGACGCAGCCGGTGCGGGAGCGCTCGACTACCTCAGCTCCCGATTGCACATCCCCAGCGAGGCGCTGGCCGCCATCTCCATCGGCGGCGGGTTCATCGGGTTGTGGTTCGCAGTGCGGGGCGTCCGCCGCCGGCCCCGCCGAATCGCGATCTCCCGTTCGTGGGCCTCCACCCGCCTGGCCCGACTCGAGGTGCTGGGCGCACGCCGCGGCCGTCCCCGTGCTCCGAGTGAGTCGACCCCGAACTTCGTCCGCGCCCTCGGCACCTTCGCCACGGATCGTGCCGCCGACCTCGAACGCGTCGGCTCCACCATCGACGCGGCGATGTTCGCGCCCGACCCGCCCGACGCGGCAGTCCGCAACGCGGTCGACGAACTCATCGCCACCATCGAGGCGGATTGGCCGCAGACGGGGCACCCGGAAGACCTCGTGCCGAGTCGATAGCGACCGACCCGTGGAGATGCGACCTACGCGACCGGGACGCCCTCGAAGATCGCAACCTTGAGCCCGCGGCGGGCCACCTCGGACAGGAACGGCCGCGGCTCCACCACCCGTCCCAGTCCGTGGGCACCGGGGTCGGCTCGCACCACTCCCGCGAGTGCACCTGCCAATCCTCCTGCCGTGACGCCCAGCACCGTGCCGGTCGCAGTGGCGGTCCGGTCGATTGCACCGAACACGCGGGGCTCACGCGTCGCGCCGCGCACGCCCCACACCTCGACCCTGAGCGCACCCCACTCGTTCATCGGATCGCGTCGCCGGGGCAGCGTGCGCGCCGGCCGCTCGGAGTGGCCGAAGCGGATACTGGCCCGCCCGAGACCCGGCACCGCGTGCGCGAGTAACTCGAGCCCGTTGGCCACCGGCTCGCACGGCCGGGCGTCCACCGGGTTCGGGAACCACACCAGCTCCTCGCCGCCACGCTTGCGCAACTCCACGACCGCACCGTCGCGCAGCTCCGCGCCGCGGTCGCCCAACGCAACCCGCACCACGCTCGCGCTGGCTTCTCCGGCCGCGCCCCACCGTGCGATGTTCACGTCGTCGATCACGTCGAAGGAGTCGGCCGCGTGACGGACCAAGACGTCGGAGAGTCCCGGCGCGAGCCCGGCCCCGATGACGATCGGCACGCCGATCTCGCGGGCGACGGCGTCGAGTTCGAGCAGTCGTTGAATCGTCTCGGTGTCGTCGCTCGCGGAGACGAACGGCACGCCGGCGTCGAGTGAATCGCGCGCAATCGTGACGTCGTCGCCTGCGGGCACCGCGCAGGCAACGGCATCGACTGCCGCGGGAAGGGCGTTCCCGGGTTGCCAGTCGAGAATCTCGGCCTTGTCGCCCATGGCCTCCGCGACCTCGGCCACCCGCGCGGGCCGCGCGTCGGCGATGAGGAGCCGGTCGACGCCGGGAGTCTCCACCAACTGTCGCGCCGCGCGGGCTCCGACGGCACCGACACCGACGAGCAGGACGGTGGTCACCGGAAGTCGGGAGCTTCGAGCTCGCGCCAGCCGCCGTTCGTGGGTGGAACGCCGCCCTTGCCGCGCAGTCGCATGAGTGCGCCGGCGATCGCCGCCACACCCACCACCATCAGCCCTCGCCGGAACGCCCGCATCGCCGGATCATACCGACGGCTTCGTGTCTCGGCCGGGGCCGGGTGTCCGGGCGGGCGACGCGGAGGGTGGGGCTAGTAAGAATCGAACTTACGACCTCGTCCTTATCAGGGACGCGCTCTAACCGACTGAGCTATAGCCCCGCGAAGCGGTGCACGTTACCAAGCCCGTCGCGCGAGGTGCCCAACCAAAGCTCAGGTCGGCTCAGTTGGCCTCGACCAGCGTCACCTCGACGCCACCGACGAGATCCGCGAACACGTTGTAGAGCGCGGCTGCGATCACGGTGACGATCGTCATCAGCGCGACGAGGACCAGACCCACCAGCACCGACCCCAGCAGGATCTGCGGCGCGACGAGCTTGTAGTCCTTGGCGCTCATGATGTCGCCCATGAAGCTCTCGAACTTGTGGATCCCACCCGACGCGTCGAGCAGCAGCCAGACGACCAGTCCGGCGATGATGAGGATCGCGAGCCCGGCCAGGTAGAAACAGAGCGAGACCTTCAGCACCGACCACAGCTCCACCTTGGTCATCTCGACCCGAGAGCGGCGCAACGGTTCTGCGGTCACCTCGTCGTCCCGATCGGTGACGACGGTCCGCTTGGCGACGGCATCCTTGGTCCCGGGAGTGGTCGCGACCGGAGCCGCGCCCGTTGCCTGCTTGGTCACCGCCACTGCCGGATCCATCGTTATGCGTCCTCTCCTTCGCCGCCCTCGAGCACGGGAGCGACAGCGACCACGCTCTCCCCGGACTTCAGTGCCGCGACCTTGACGCCGGTTGCGTCGCGGCCCTGCGAGGAGATGTCGCGCACGCCGGTACGCATGATATTGCCGACGGAGGAGAAGACGAGGATCTCGTCGTCGGGCTGGACGGTGAAGGCCGCGACCACGCCCACGCGGCTCGCGGTCACCTTCATGCCCCGCACGCCCTGACCACCCCGGCCCTGCTGGTTGAACTTGTCCAGCTTGGTCCGCTTGCCGTGACCACTGGCGCTCACGAAGAGCATCACCGAGTCGTCCTTGGCGATGTCGCAGGAGACCACGGCGTCGTCGGCGTTCTTCAACTTCATCCCGCGCACGCCGGCGGCGGCGCGGCCCATCGGGCGCACGTCTGATTCGTTGAAGCGGATGGTCATCCCGTTGAGCGAAACCATGAAGATGTCATCTTCGCCACTCGTCTGGATGACCTTGACCAGTTCGTCGTCCGGCTTCAGGTTGATCGCGATCAGACCGGTACGCAGGGATGAGTCGTATTCGGACATCTTGGTCTTCTTGACCTGACCTCGCTTGGTGGCGAAGAACAGATAGGCCCCGTCCTCGTAGGTGCGGGTGTCGATGACGGCCTGCACCCGTTCCTCGGGCCCGAGCGCCAGCAGGTTCACGATCGCGGTCCCCCGTGCGGTCCGTTCCTTCATCGGAATCTCGTGGGCGCGTAACCGGTAGACCTTGCCGCGGTTGGAGAAGAACAGCAGGTACGAGTGGGCCGTCGTAGTGAGCAGGTGCTCGACGTAGTCCTCGTCCTTCAAACTCGAGCCCCGCACTCCCTTGCCCCCGCGCCCCTGCTTGCGGAACGCGTCGTTCTGGACCGTCTTCACGTAGCCCTTGTTCGAGAGTACGACGACCACTTCTTCGTCCTCGATGAGGTCGAGGTCTTCGATGTCGCCGGTGTCGAGGGTGACCTGGGTGCGCCGACCCTCGGCGAACTTCTCGCGCACGACGGCGAGTTCTTCCTTGATGACCTCGTACTTCTTCGCGTCGCTGTCGAGGATCGCCTGGAGTGCGGCGATGCGCGACTGGAGGTCCGCGTGCTCGTCGAGCAGCTTCTGGTGCTCGAGCTGGGCGAGCCGACGCAGAGGCATGTCGAGGATGTGCTGAGCCTGGATCTCACTGAACTCGAACGGCGCCGCCATGAGGCTCGTACGCGCCGCGTCGGTGTCGGCCGACGCGCGGATCAACGCGATGATCGCGTCGATTGCGTCGAGTGCGCGCAGCAGTCCCTCCACGATGTGCGCGCGGTCACGGTCCTTGCGGATCCGGTACTCGGTCCGCCGGGTGATCACCAC
>JBDUBS010000708.1:0-5328 GCA_040003875.1 Acidimicrobiia bacterium
GAGAAGCACACCGTCGTTCGAGAATCCGACCGCGTCGATCGAACACGACGCAGTGACACAGTCGACGGCGTTGGGGCCGCCCGGGCCGTACGTCGAAACCAGCCGGGTGACCTTGACCGACAGGCTGAATGTGCCGCTGGTGTCGGCCTGGGTACCATCGAGATATTCGCCGCAGAACGGGCCGGTCGTCGCCGCGCACTCACTGAGCTGGATGGGCACGTCCGGGTCGAATCCCGTTCCGGCGACGGTGACCGACTGATCGTGGAGCAGCCCGGTCGCTGGTACGACCGTGATGGTGGGCACTGGTGGGAGTGGCTGATTCGGATCGAACGCGATCGGTGCGTCGGCCAGATACTCCGCATCGCTGACGCTCGTGGCGCGCACAATGCACGCGACCGCGAGACAGTGCGTCGTGGTTCCGGAACCGTCGCTCACGCGGAGCCTGACGATCAGCGTGCTCGAGAAGGCACCGGTGTCGTCGGCGGCGGCGAAGCTCGAGGAGTTCGAGCACAGGGGGTCCGAGGTCGTGCACTCGCTGATCCGTAGGAAGTCGCCCGCGGCGAATCCGGTCCCGGCAACGGTGACGGTCTGCCCGGCGACGAGACCGGTTGCAGGGGTGACGGTGATCACCGGCTGCGGGAGGCTGGCGTTGGGGTCGAACGCCAGCGCGTGACGGACGAGGATCACGCCGCTGGAGTCGGCCACCACGAGATCACATGCGTCGAGCGCGGTCGCACAGTCGATGCGCCCCGTCGGGCCGATGATGGTCCGGTGCACGGCGAAGTCGAGGCTGAGCGCGCCCGATGGGTCCGGCGCGGTCACCTGAACGGTGTTGAGATCGCAGTCGAACCCCTGGGTGACACCGGTCGGGCACTCGACGACCACGACCGTCTGAGTACCGAGGTCGGTGCCGGTGACCTTCACCATCTGCCCGCGCACGAGGTCGGCATCCGGGGCCACGGTGATCGCGGGGCTACCGGTCGCCGTCGCGCTCACGGCCGCGCGGGGTTTGCCGTCGGGGACCGTCGTGGTCGCCCGGAGTGACCTCGCGACCACTGCGTTCCACGCCTGCTGTCGCGCCGAAACGTTGGCGGTCGGGGTGTCGACGGCGCCTGCCCGCACGGATGGCGCGGACGAGGCGGCGAGGAGCGTGCCGATCGCGATGACCCGAATGATTCCCTGCCGCATGCCCTGTCCCCCCGGTTGAATACCGGAGCGGACGCTATCGGTGATTTGTCCCCGGAGCCAGACCCGGCTGGGCGGCCCGGTTGCGGTCGCCTACTCGGACTCGCCGCCACTCCGGCGTTGCCGGACCCGGTCCATGTAGAAGAGCGCGGCGATGAACAGCAGGAAGAACAACGCCAGCAGGACGAACGCGAGCCCGCCCTGGCCTCGCTCCCCTCCGGCGTCGACCAGCTGGCCGTCGGTGCAACCGGCAGTGATCAGGACGAGGAAGACCGCCGCGGCCCAGGTCCGGATGGTCGGGGTGATTCGATGCATCGCCGGCTCCTCAGACTGTCTCGACGTCGCGGTCAGCCGCGGCCTTGGTGATGGCTTCGGCCTCGCCGGCGAGCCGGGCGGCGGCTTCCTGCATGTCACGTTCCCGCCAGTGCATGGCGAGCAGGATCAGCCCCAGGAGGATCGAGGATGCGATGAAGACGACCAACGGCGGGACCCGCAACGATCCGAGGTCGCGCTCGAGCACCAGGATCTGGCGCTGCTTGTTGGCACACTTGGGTACCGGCGGCCTCTGGCCGAAAGGCACCTCGGTTGCCGACAGCGCCGGATCGGTGTCGCAGAGCGTGACCACCACGTACTTCGGGGTGTGCAGGCTGACGTGGATCCAGGGGAACCCTCCGCCGGTGTCGACCTTGAACTGGCTGAAGATCTCGCCGCCACCCGTCTCCTGGTTCTTGGTGACGATGTACTTCGTGGCGTCGACGTAGATCGCGTAGGTCCCGTTGGCCCCGGCGAGGTTCTCCCCGGTGAGCAGGTCCTTGTTGATGATCAGGTTGGTGTCCACCGCCGCCTTCACGTTGGCGAGGTCCTGTTGATTGACCTGATGGCCTCGGTCGTTGATCTGTTGGACCTGTGGGATCTTCGATCGTGCAACGTCACCGTTCTGGATCGCCTCCACCGCCTTGTAGGCCGGGATCCGGCCCTTGAGCGTGTTGACCGGTGACGGGTTGGTGAGCCAGAGGAACGAGAGCAGCACCATGAGACCGGCGAGCCCGCCAGTGGCGACGAGGAAGCCGAGCCGGGCGCCCATGTTGGTGGCGAGCAGGATGTAGATGGTCCCCATGAACAGGGCGACCGCGGCGACCACGACGAGCACACCGAGGATCGTCGGGTACCAGAGGTCCCGACCCTTGATGGCTTCGGCGGCGAAAACGTTCAGGGCGTGCACCATCGGCTCCTACAGGCTCCGCTCGTACTCGATGATCGCGTCGATCTGCTGCTTGGAGAGGATCTCGCCGAAGTGCGGCATCCGCCCCGACGAGATCCCGCGTACTCCGTAGGCCTTGTTGGGCTCGACGCCGATGCTGACCCAGTCGTGCTGCTTCTGCTTGCCGGTCTCACCGGGGAACTGGCTCTCCACCGCGTCGCCGCGCAAGGACGGCCCGAGCGCACCGCTGCCGGCGGGTTCCGGGAACGGCACGAACCCGTTGCTCGGCTCCAGCGTGGACCAGCCCTTGGTATGGCAGCGGGCGCACTGGGTGTTGAAGAGCAACTCACCCTGGCCCATCGCCTGGACCTGGCGGTTGTAGTCGATCGACTGGTTGATGCCCTTCTGGGCGGCGTCGATCTCGCCCTGGTACTTCTGCTTCTGGAGCGGGGTCGTCGCGGTCTTGAGGCTCGCCTGTGCCGTGGCCAGGTTGCTCTCGGCGGTGGCCTGGGAACCGGCGGCCAACTTCTTGTATTCGGCGACCTTCTTGGCGGCGACGAGCTTCGCCTTCGCCGGAGTGATCTGGATGCTCTTGAGGTAGGCGACCAGGTCGCTGACGGCCTGCTCGTTCTTGGGACCACCGCCGGCGACACCCCACGCGGGCATCGGTGTGCCCGGACGTCCGTAGGTGATCACCTGCGTGATCTGTTGCCACATCTTGATCGGGTCCTCGGTGTATCGGTAGAAGACGTCGTTGAGGGCGGGGACCTTCCAGATCTCCTGGACCGGGGTGGCCTTCGGGTCGCCTTGCGCCTCGGGAGTGAGCACCCAGCTGCGGGCACCGCCCGAGCCGTCGGCGCCGTGGCAGTCGGCGCACAAGAGGGATTTCGCACCCTCGTAGGCCGGCATGGACTTGTTGGCGAAGAGCACCGCGCCGCGTTCGATGGCCCGGTCGTCGAAGCCCTTGCTCTCCTCGCTCTGGCGGTTCGGCTCGAGCAGCCAGTAGAGGGGGAGGGCGACGGCCACGATGGTCGAGAACACCAACGCCCATCGCAACACGCGCGTGAGGTGCGAGTCCTCGAGGACGTCGTCGTCGTAGAAGGGCGTTTGGTTGGCCGGGGAGCGCTCGCTCGGCTCGCGCCTCACGGAGAGGACCCGGGCGCCGATGATCACGAAGATCACCACGACGGCCGCGATGTTGATGAGGATCAGGAGAGTACGCAGGGTCACAGTGGCCTCTTCGGAGCTCCCGGTGGCGGATACGACTCAGCAGGCGGCGCGGGGCGCGCCGGCTCGGTGATCAGACGCACGGCGGACCTTCGGCGCCCTGGCCGGTGGTGTCGGTGCCGATCGGCGGACCGGTGACCGGGGCGCCGGAGGTGTCGATACCGATCTTGTCGCCCGAGACGGTGACGATCCAATGGTCGAGGCCGCGGGGCGCCGGGCCACCCTTCTTCTCGCCGACCCGGCTGTACTTCGAACCGTGGCACGGGCACTCGAACCACTGCGATGTGGGACACCACGGCACGCGGCAACCGAGGTGCACGCACTTCTGGTACAGGCCGACGATGCCCAGCTCCATTCCCGGTATCACCAACGCGTACTGGGCGATCTTCTTGGCCTTCGGCAGGTCGGCCTTCGGGTAGGGCTGCAGGTAGGTGCGGGCGGCCGGCACGTAGAACGGCGCCTTCTGGGCGTCCCAGTAGGCCTGCACGTCGGGGAGGCTGATGCCGGCGTCGATCTTGCCGCCGAACCCGCCGGAGGACTTCGCGAAGAGGAAGGCGATCGCGGCGACGCCGAAGGTCCCGACGCTGATCCCCATGGTCTGGATGATCGCCCGGTTGAAGAACTGGCGCCGGCTGACCTGGATCTCCTCGTACTCCGCCGGCGTGAACTCGGCGACACCACTCGACCCGCGCGCCGCGACGCCGGTTCCGCCGGCGCGCGTCTCCTCGGCGCGGGCGCGCGCCTCGACCGAGCCGTCGTCCTCGCTGACGGTCGCCAGGCTGGTGTCGGCCGCCTTGGTCTCCCCGCTCAGCGAACCGGTGGCCCGGCCCTGGGCGTCGGTCGAGCGACGGCGGGCAGACGCGAAGACGGTGACCGCCGCGAGCAGGATGACGATGGGGATTCCGATGAGCAACGCGGTTGCCACGAGTGCTCCTTAGAGCTCGAAGAAGATGCCGTCGTTCCAGGGGAACACGAAGTTGAAGCCCGCGCCCCGGAAGAAGGAACCGATGATGACGAGTACCGCCCAGAACATCAGGAAGATCGTGAAGATCGAGATGGCGAACTTCCGGTCGTCGGGTTTGTTCGACGGGTTGGAGTCCACGTACGGAGCGATGATGAGGAGGAACAGTCCCATACCGGGGATGGTCACGCCGGCGACCATCGGGTGGAACATGGTGAGCAGTTCCTGCAGGCCGAGGAAGTACCACGGCGCCTTCGACGGGTTCGGCGTCTGGTTGACGTCGGCGAGGCCCAGGAGCGGCGCCCGCACGATGGCCGAGAAGATCAGGACCATCGCGGTCATGGCCAATGCGGCGGCGAACTCGACGACGAGCAGGTGGGGCCACGTGTGGACCTTGTCCTGCGCCTCGGCGCGGGTTTGCTGGATCGACCCGGACTTCACGACCGTCAGGAGTCGCTGCGTGTGCCCGCCCGGACCGGTGCCGGTCGGCGCCGCGATCGGCGCGGTCTTGGTCGCGGTGGCGACCCCGCCGCCGCCCGCCGCCGCGTCACCGGCGTCGCCGCCGGCCAGCGCGGCTTTGCGCTTGCGGGCGCGCTCGAGCAGGTGCGCGGGCACACCGCCTTTGTCCTCGGTGATCACGCCTTCGTCGGCCGTGCTCGCGGCGACCGGCGCGAGCGTCTCACCGGGTGTTTCGGCTGGGGTCTCGGCGCCCGCGTCGACGGCTTCGGGCGTGTCGTCGGCGCCCTCGCCGCCG
>JBDUBS010000305.1:0-5320 GCA_040003875.1 Acidimicrobiia bacterium
CGACGCACTCCTCGAACCGGGGATCGACGCGGTGCTCGGACCCACGATCGACGGAGGCTTCTGGACGATCGGGCTCCGCACTCCCGACGACCGCGTGTTCACCGGGATTCCGATGAGCACCGCGACCACCGGAACCGAACAGCGTCACCGGCTCGACGCGCTGGGTCTCGCGACGCGTGAGCTTGCGACCGAACTCGATGTCGACACCTTCGTGGACGCCCGAACGGTCGCGGCCGCTTCACCCCATACGCGATTCGCCGAGGTCGTCGCCCGCGTCGAGCGCGAACTCCTCTCCGGAACTCCTTCGTGACCGCCACGCTCGTGCCCAAGTGCGCGGTCCTGCGCGACGAGTCGGGCCGCGCCCTCCACGCGCCCGCCGACCGGTGGTTCGCCGCCGTCGAACCCGCCGACGAACGGGCCCTGGCCGACGTGCGGGGTCCGGTCATCGACATCGGCTGCGGCCCGGGCCGCCATGTGCTCGCGCTCACCGAACGCGGGATACCGACGCTCGGCATCGACATCACCGACCGGGCGTTGTTCCACGCCCGGGCGCGCAACGTACCCGTCCTCTCCCGGTGCGTCTTCGACCCGCTCCCGGGGGTCGGGCGGTGGCGAAGCGCGTTGCTGCTCGACGGCAACCTCGGCATCGGCGGCAACCCGCTCCTGCTCCTGCAACGCGTGCGCGAAATCCTTGCACCCGGTGGCGAGGTGCTCGTCGAGATCAACCCGCCGGGACAAGCCGTCGAACGGCGCCGCGTCCGGTTCGAGATCGACGACACCATCGGTCCCTGGTTCGACTGGGCGAGCGTCGACCACGACGGGCTCCCGGCGGTCGCCGTCGCGGCCGGACTCACGATTCGTCGGGCCTGGTGCGACGAGGCGCGATGGTTCGCGTGGCTCGGTCGATGACCGACTCCCGACGATGAAGGTCTTCGACCGCGTGCGACCGCCGCGGGTGGGACCGTTCCGCGACGATGCCTTCACGAGTCCCGCACGGACCGAACGCACCGCGGCGATCCTCGGGATCGCGCTCGGCGTGAGCTTCTTCACGTGCTTCGCGACCGGCATCTACTCCCACCTCGCCCAGCACCCGCCGTCGTGGTTCCACCTCTCGGCCCGGCCCGCCGGCCTGTACCGCGTCACCCAGGGCCTCCACATCGCGACCGGGCTCGCGTCGATCCCCCTGCTCCTCGCCAAACTCTGGACCGTTTTCCCGAAACTGTTCGCGTGGCCGCCGTTCCATGGGATCGCATCGGCACTCGAGCGGTTGAGCCTGCTGCCGCTGGTCGGCGGCGCGGTGTTCCAACTCTTCACCGGCGTCGCCAACATCAACCTCTGGTATCCCTGGCCGTTCAACTTCCCGATCGCGCACTACTGGGTGGCGTGGATCACGATGGGCGCGCTGGTCGTGCACATCGGAGCGAAGCTGTCGGTGACCCGCACTGCGCTTCGGCGCGAACGCACCGAATACAGCGAGGTCGCCCCGTCCGGTGCGGACACGCCCGCCGGGTTGAGCCGCCGGCAGTTGCTCGCCACCGCGTTCGGAGCGAGCGGACTCGTCACCCTCGCGACCATCGGCCAGACGTATTCGCCGCTTCGCAAGCTGGCATTGCTTGCGCCCCGGCGGCCCGACACCGGCCCGCAGGGGTTCCCGGTGAACCGCACGGCCCGCGCCGCCGGCGTGACCACGACTGCCCAGGCCACCGACTACACGCTGGAGATCCGAGGGCACGGCATCGCGCAGCCGGTCACGCTCGATCTCACCCAACTGCGCGCGATGCCGCAGCACCGGGCCACCCTGCCGATCGCGTGCGTCGAGGGCTGGAGCGCGAGTCGCGAGTGGGAAGGCATTCGAGTCCGCGATCTCCTGATCCACGCCCGAGTCGACGGTGCGCGCCCGGTCCGCATCGAGTCGTTGCAGCAACACCGCTCGTATCGCACCAGCTTCGTGGACGTCGATCAGGTGGGTGACCCCGACACCCTGCTCGCGCTCAAGGTGAACGGTGAGACGCTCGCACTCGACCACGGATACCCGCTCCGCCTCATCGCACCGAACCGTCCCGGCGTCATGCAGACCAAGTGGGTGGCACGGGTGGTGGTCCTGTGACGATGACTGGCGGCGACGAGCGCGGCGGCGCCGCGTTCTGGATCGCGTTCATCATCGGTGCGGGCATCATGGCGTTCGGCATCCGGGGTGCGGTGCTGCAACTGAAGGGCTCCGCCCCCGACGTCGCCAAGTGGGTCATCGGGGCCGACCTCGTGCACGACCTGGTCCTCGCCCCGATCGCGGTGGCGGTCGGCTGGACGGTCAACCGCGTCGTGCCCGCCCGATGGCGGACGCCGGTGCAGGTCGGCCTCGTCGCCACCGGCATCACCCTGCTCCTCGGCTGGCCCGGGTGGCGGGGCTACGGACGCCACCTGGTCCCCGACAACCCGTCGGTCCAACCGCTCGACTACACGACCGCGATCCTCACGGTCCTCGCGGTCATCTGGTCGGCGGTCGCGATCTGGCTCGTGGTGCGCGTCGTCACCGACCGACGAGTTCCCCAGCCGGCCTCCGCGTCGACCCCGACCGACTCACCCTCCGAGCGCTTGTCACTTTGAGGACGCCTACCGTCTTCAAAGTGACAAACCGTCGGAGGTGGTGACGGTCGGGGTCAACGGCCCCGGAACTCGGGGGGTCGCTTCTCCGCGAAAGCGGCAAGCCCTTCTTGGAGGTCCTCGCTCAGGAACGCACGTTGCTCGAGCAGCCGGATCTCGTCGGCGGCCGATTCGTCGAGCATCGCGGCCGCGTCCACGAGGTTCACCGCGCGCTTGTGGCCCCGGACGGTGATCGGCGCGAGGGCAGCAATCTCGGTCGCGAATGCCAATGCCTCGGCACGCGTTTCGTCGACGCACCGGGTGACCAGACCCAGGCGCAGCGCTTCCTCACGGTCCACGTAGCGGCTGGTGACCAGGAGGTCGCGGGCGTTGCTGTGCCCGACCAATTGCACCAAGCGGGTGACGTTGGCCGGGCTCAAGACGATGCCCAGCTTCGACGCGGGGATCCCGAACACGGCCTGCGGCCCGGCGACCCGGAAGTCGCACGCGACCACGAACTGCGTACCCGCACCGATCGCCGGCCCGTGGACCGCCGCGATCACCGGTGCCGGATACTGCTCGATCGCGTTGCACAAGAGTTCGAACGACGGCCGGAACGAATCTTCCTTGCCGTGCGCGAGCCCACTGTGGTCGGCGGTGCGTCGCACGATGTCGGCACCCGCGCAGAACGCACTGCCCTCGGCCGCGATCACCACGGCGCGCAGATCAGGCGACGCTTCGAGGTACCCGCGGAGGTCGTCACACAGTTCTGCGTTGAGTGCGTTCCGGCGGTCGGGCCGATCCAGGATCGCGAGACCGACGTGGGGAGCAGGTTCGTCCCAGTGGATCACGACTCGTCGATGATCGCGATGAGGTCACCTTCCTGGACGACCTGATCGGGCACGACGTGCAACTCGCGCACGACGCCGGGAATCTCGGTGATCACGGGGATCTCCATCTTCATCGACTCGAGGATGCAGATCTCGTCGCCTTCGGCGATCAACTGGCCCTCGTCGACCACGACTTGCCACACGTTCGCGGTGATCTCCGCGCGAATCTCAGCCATGACGCGCACCCTAATCGCTTGCCCCGTCAGGCCCGAGCCCCGAAACTCCACCAATGGAAGCCCGCCGCGCAACGCTCGCCGACACCGACGAACTCATCCGCCTCGCCAAGGTAATGCTCGACGCGGTAGGGCTCGGCAGTGAGGACACCGCCTGGGAAATCGAAGCCCGCAACCGGCTGGATTCCGGATTCGCGGACGAGTCGGTCGCGGCCTTCGTCGTCGACCACCCCTCGATGGGCGGACGGTGTGTCGCGTCGGCGGCAGTGAGTCTCCAGCCGCAGCTACCGATCCCGGGGAACCCGGCGGCATCGTGGCGTACGTGCAATGGGTGGCCACGGATCCCGAGTTCCGTCGTCACGGGTGCGGGCGGGTCGTGATGCAATCGGTGATCCAGATCGTCCGTGACGGGCTGCGTCACTGTCGTGATGCCAACCGAAGTTCGAGCGTTGGCGCCATCGTCAGGAACGGATGACCGGGCGGCGGATCAGCCCCCTCACGGTCACGCCATTGCGCGACCTCGAGCAGGATTCGGATCGCGGCCAGGTCCTCGAACCACCGCAGTGTCGACGGCGAGAACGGCACTCCCCCGTACTTGAGATAACGAGATCGGAACCGCCGCGCCAAGATGCGAGCGGCACCCGTGACCACGCGAGCCACCGGCGCGGGCGCGATGAGCGGCGGCACCTCCAGGAGCAACGACGTGCAGGCGACGTCGTACGCCGGGTGCGCGATGCGTGCCGCCGTCCAATCGATGACGACTGGACCTCGCTCGGCGATCAACACGTTGAAGGGATGCAGGTCACCGTGGCAGATCACATCCGCCCGCGATTCGGGTGGATCGCGCCGTAACGCCGTGAGCGCAACTCGCAATCGCGTCGCTTCGACGCGGTCGATCTCACGACCCAGATGGTCCACGTAACCGTCGATGCCGGCAGTTCCCGGCGCGACGACCTCGAGCTCCGCGTGGAGTCCGGCGGTCGGCAACGCGTGGAGCCGCGCCATCATCGCCCCGAGGTGTTCCGGCAGCTCCCGCGCGATGCGCGGCAGTGCTCGAATCGCTGCCAGTCCGTCGAGGCCGTCGAGTAGCGGTCGTCCGGAGACGAAATCCATCACGCTCCACGGTCGCCCGAGATCGGCGGTGAGCCCGTTGGCGCGAATGGACGGTGTCGGATATCCGAGGTCCGCCACCGCGGCTTGGATGGCCGTTTCCCGGGTCGCCGACACCACGTCGGGCGCCATCCTGACCACGACCCGCCCGGGCCAGTCACCCGGACCGTCGACCAGCTCTCCGACCCACATTTCGGCCCAGAACCCACCCGACAGCGGGGCGGGTGGTGACCGCCAGGCCAGCGCAGACAGCTTCAACTGCCTGCTCAAAGCATCGATCACGGCCGTGGTCGGGTCGTTGACGGGCGGCGTGTCGCGAGGCATAATCACGTTAATGACCGTAACGGTAAATACCGTCAATGTCCAGCCTCCGTGGACGATCGATGAACTTGCTCGCGTCGCGGAGCTCCCCTCCCGGACGATTCGTGAATATCAGACGGTCGGTGTCCTCATGCCGCCAAAACGCGACGGGCGGCGTGGTCTCTACGACGTCGAGCACCGCCGTCGCCTCGCCCTCATTGCCCGGCTCCAAGCTCGTGGATACTCGTTGGCGGGCATTCGCGATCT
>JBDUBS010000169.1:0-5308 GCA_040003875.1 Acidimicrobiia bacterium
CCAGGCGATTCCTGGAAGGCCGTCGAGAACGGGGACGTGTTCGCCGACGGTCCGATCCCGGTCAACCCGTCCGGGGGACTCATCGGTTGCGGACACCCGGTGGGTGCGTCGGGCGTGCGGATGCTGCTCGACGTCGCACGCCAGGTGAGCGACCGCGCGGGGGACTGTCAGGTCGAGGGCGCGCGTACCGGGGCCACGCTCAACATCGGGGGCAGCGCGACGACGACGGTCTCCTTCGTGGTCAGTACCACCTGACGCGGTCCGACGCGCTCTAACCTCCGCCCTCGTGGGACGCGTGTCGCTCCAGGGGGTGACCAAGAAGTTCGGTGACGTGGTCGCAGTCGACCATCTCGATCTCGAGGTGGCCGATCGCGAGTTCCTCGTGTTGCTCGGACCGTCCGGGTGCGGCAAGTCGACCGCGCTCCGCATGATTGCCGGCCTCGAGGAACTCACCGAGGGGACCATCACGATCGGTGACCGCGTGGTGAACGACGTGGAACCGAAGGACCGGGACCTCGCCATGGTGTTCCAGAGTTACGCGCTGTACCCGCACCTCTCCGTGCGCAAGAACATCGAGTTCCCGCTGCGGACGCGTGGAGTCCCGAAGGAAACGCGCGCGGCGACGGTCGCGGACGCCGCCGATTCGCTTGGTCTGACCGGCCTCCTCGATCGCAAACCGGGTCAGCTCTCGGGAGGTCAGCGCCAGCGGGTCGCCCTGGCGCGGGCGATCGTGCGTGACCCCGAGGCGTTCCTCATGGACGAGCCGCTCTCGAACCTCGACGCCAAGCTCCGCGTCGAGACGCGAGCCGAGCTGGTCGAACTCCAGCAGCGGCTCGCGGCGACGGTCATCTACGTGACCCACGACCAGGTCGAGGCGATGACGATGGGCGACCGCATCGCGGTCATGAGCGAAGGGGTACTCCAGCAGGTGGGGCCGCCCCAGGAGGTCTACGCGAGACCGGCGAACCTCTTCGTCGCCCGCTTCATCGGCACCCCGCCCATGAACACCATTCCCGGTGCCGTGGCGGGCGCGAACGCCGACGTCGTCGTCGGGGTGCGACCCGAGCACGTGACGGTCGGAGCACGGGGATCGGGCATCGACGCGACCGTCGCGCTCATCGAGTCGCTCGGGCACGAGCGGCACGTGATCTGCCGCCTGGTCGACGGATCCACCGTCATCGCCCGCCAGCGGATGGACGTCGCACCACCGGACGCGAACGCCGACGTCGGTCTGGCGTTTGCGCCCGGCGACGTGCACCATTTCGACGCCGCCGGCGGAGCGCGCCTCGGATGACCAGCAGCCGCACCCGGCGTCGACGGCGCGAGGCGAGCCTCGGCTACCTGATGCTCCTGCCCGCGCTCGTGATCTTCGCGGTGTTCATCTTCTATCCGTTCCTCCGCAACTTCCAGCTCGGCTTCTACCTCAACCCACCGTTCCCGAACCTGCCGAAGCGGTGGGTCGGATTCGACCAGTACCGCGACATCCTGGGCTCGGACAGCTTCATCTCGAGCCTGAAGACGACGGTCGCGTTCGCGTTCATGACCGTACCGGCCGGTATCGGACTCGGACTCGCGCTGGCGGTCACCGCCAACCGCAGGCTGCGCGGCATCGGCGTTTACCGCACCATCTTCTCCTCGACGGTCGCGACCTCAGTCGCTGTCGCGGCCGTGATCTTCAGCATGTTGTTCAACCCGATCGTCGGACTCCTGCCGTGGCTGGGCATCAGCCCGACGCCTCCGATCATCGAGAATCCGAACCTCGCCCTCGCGGCGGTTGCGCTGGTGACGGTCTGGCAGACGCTCGGCCTGACGTTCATCCTGCTCTCCGCCGGACTCCAGGCCATTCCCGAGGACCTCTACGAGGCGGCCCAGGTCGACGGCGCGGGGCCGAACACGAGGTTCTGGCGCATCACCATCCCGATGCTCTCGCCGACGCTCTTCTTCGCGGTGGTGATCGGCTCGATCCACGCGTTCCAGAGCTTCGGCCAGATCGACATCATCACGAGCGGTGGACCGTTCAAACGCACCAACGTGCTCACGTATTCGATCTACGGCGAACTCAACGGCACGAACGGTCCGCCGAATCCGGGGAAGGCCGCGGTCCTCGCGATCGCCCTGTTCGCGATCACCCTGGGTCTCACTGCCGTGCAGATGCGCGTCCTCGAACGGCGGGTCCACTATGCGCGCTGACTCGAAATCGGGGCGTCGACTCCGAACGTTCGGCAGCTACGCGATCTTGACCGTGCTCGCGTTCATCGTGCTCTTCCCGATCTACATCACGGTCGTGAACTCGCTGCTGCGCCCGGTCGACATCGCCTCGCGTCCGCCGGTCTTCTTCCCGCTGCACCCCAAGTGGTCGAGCTACGTCGACGCGTGGAACGGCGGCCACATGTCGAAGTACCTGGTGAACAGCTTCATCGTGACCATCGCGATCACGGTCGGCCAGGTGGTCACCGCGATCCTCGCCGGTTACGCGTTCGCGTTCCTCGAGTTCCCGTTCAAGCGCTCCTTGTTCGTCGTCTTCCTCGCCACGCTGATGGTCCCGTTCGAGGTGACCGTGGTGACCAACCTCGACACCGTGCGCACGCTCGGCTGGTTCAACACCTACCAAGGGCTGGCGGTGCCGTTCCTCGCCACCGGCTTCGGGGCATTCCTCGTCCGGCAGGCGTTCTTGCAGGTGCCACGGGACCTCTCCGACGCAGCCGCGCTCGACGGATACGGCCACTGGCGATTCATGACGCGCGTCGCGGTCCCCATCGCCCGGCCTGCCGTCGCCGCCCTGACGGTCTTCGGGTTCCTCGGGGCGTGGAACCAGTTCCTGTGGCCGCTCCTGGCCACGAAGGACGACAAGCTGCGCACCGTGCAGATCGGGCTCAAAACGCTGCGCCAGACGAGCCTCAACGACGTGAACGTCACGTTCGCGGGTGCGGTCATCGCCGTGATCCCGATCGCAATCCTCCTGCTCGCGTTCCAGAAACACCTGGTCCGTGGCCTCACGGCCGGTGCCGTGAAAGGCTGACCCTCCCGTGCCCGAAAATCTTCCGTCCACCCGGAGTGTGCCGATGTCCTCGTCCCGATTCGTTCGTCTGGTCGCCCTCGCCGGCGTGGTCGTGTTCGCGCTCGGCGCGTGCAGCGGGAGTAGTGGGAGCGGGGGGAAGGCGTCCGACGGCGCCAGCAGTGGTTCGGGCGGGAGCAACCTGTGCCCCGTGAGTGCACTGGCCAAGGCGTCGGGGCCGGTGACGATCACGTTCTGGCACGGGCTCAACCGCGCCAACGAGGAGACCCTCCAGAAGTTGGTCGACCAGTTCAACGGTCAGCAGACCAAGGTGAAGGTGAATCTCGTCAACCAGACCGGGTACGAAGAAATTCTGCGCAAGTGGGTCGCCGGCCTCGGCACCAACGAACTGCCCGACCTCGCGCAGATGGAAGACACCGCGACCCAGCAGATGATCGATACGCAGTCGATCGTGCCGGTGGCCGACTGCATCAAGGCCGACCACTACGACACCTCGGACTTCGTGGGTCGTGTGCTCGAGCGGTACAACGTCGACGGCAAGCTCTACCCGATGCCGTTCAACGTCTCGAACCCGGTGCTCTACTACGACAAGAACGCATACCGGGCCGCTGGGCTCGACCCGGAGAAGCCGCCCACGACGCTCGCCGAGGTCAAGACCGACGCGGCCAAGATCAAGGCGCTCGGATACCAGACCGGCTTCGGCCTCAAGCTCAACCCGTGGTATTTGGAGCAGTGGGCGTCGAAGGCGGACCACCTCTTCGTCGACCACGAGAACGGCCGGAAGGGTCGTGCCACCAAGGTGCTCTTCGACGACGAGGCGGGCCAGGCCACCTTTGCGTGGATGAAGGACATGGTCGACTCGGGTCTCGCCCGCACCAACCCCGACAGCGGTCCCAACGCCTTCGACAACCTGCTCGGCATCCGGTCCAAGGTCCAAGGCATGACCATCGACAGCTCTGCGAGTCTGGGCACGGTGTCGCAGGTGCTCGCGAGTGGTGAAGGCGGCGGCGTGGAACTCGGCGTGGGCCCGATGCCCGGACCGACTGGTGCCGGCGGTGTGCTCGTCGGTGGCGGGGCGCTCTACATGTCGAAGACGAGCACGCCAGAGAAGATCGCGGCCACGTGGGAGTTCGTGAAGTTCCTGGTGTCGGCGCAAACCCAGGCGACGTTCGCCGCGGGGACGGGCTACGTGCCGATTCGGAAGTCGTCGGTGAACGAGAAGGTCCTGGCCGATCTGTACGCGAGCACCCCTGGGTACAAGGTCGCCTACGACCAACTGTTGAGCGGCAAGGATGACGTCGCCACCGCCGGTCCGGTGATCGGCAACTACGCGGGAGTCCGTGACGTCGTGCGTGACGCCGAGACCAAGATGCTCGCCGAGAATGGTGACCCGAAGGCCGCGATCAAGGCTGCGGCCATAGCCGCGACCGCAGCGATCCAGGACTACAACACCCGCATCGGCAAGTAGCGAGCAGGTTCGCCGGCCCCGGCCGCCCGGTTCCTCAGCGGGAGAGGATCGTCACACTCGCGTTGGCGCCGCGGCCGACGGTATGCGCGAGGCCAACCCGCACTTCGTCGACCTGGCGGGCGCCGGCGGTGCCGCGCAGCTGGCGGGTCAGTTCGACGACCTGGCCCAGTCCCGACGCGCCGAGCGGTTCGCCCTTGGACAGCAGACCGCCCGACGGGTTGATGGGCCGGGATCCACCGAGGGACGCCCTGCCCGACGCGAGGACGGCGGCTTGATCGCCGGGTGCGCACAGACCGAGTTCCTCCCAGCCGAGCAACTCCCGGGCCGCATCGGTGTCCTGACACTCGGCGACGTCGACGTCGTCCGGGCCGATCCCGGCCTCGGCGTACGCCGCGTCGGCCGCCAGTGTCGTGGGCGGCGTGATTTCGAGGTCATCGATACCCGCGAGGGGAGTGGCCTCCCCGAGCACGCTGCCGGGCAGGTGCGATCGTAATACGGCTGCGTCGAGCCGCACCCCGCCCGCAGTCGCGGGCTCGCGACGCCGGAGTACCACTGCTGCGGCTCCTTCGTTGGGGGAGCACAGCATGAAGAGGTGGAGCGGCTCGCAGACCACCCGTGACCCGAGCACAGCCTCAATGGTGGTGGCCGACTGGTACATCGCCTCGGGGTTGAGCGCGCCATGGGCGCGGTTCTTCACGACGACGCGCGCGAGATCCTCTTTGTCGATGTCGCGCTCGCGCATGAGGCGTTGCGCGCGCAGCGCGAAGTAGGCGGGGGTCGCAGCGAGCCCGGATTCCTCGCGCCACGGTTCGAAGAAGCTCGAC
>JBDUBS010000567.1:0-17919 GCA_040003875.1 Acidimicrobiia bacterium
GCACGCAGCGAACCCCACGTGAGGCACGACAATCAGGAGCGCGAGCGGAGGGCCCGACGTGGTGTCACCCGCTCCCGAGACGGAGCGCAGCGGAGTCGAGCAGGCACGCAGCGAACCCCACGTGAGGCACGACAATCAGGAGCGCGAGCGGAGGGCCCATCAAGTCGCGCGGCCGTGGAGCTCCCGGCGACCGAGGTGGTTCCAGCGACACTTGGTGCAGACCTCGACGACGTAGCAGTCGAACTCGTCGTGCTTGCGGGCGAGGGCGTCGAGTTCGCCCGGCTGCGAAAGGGCCCGACCGTTGGCGGCACGCAGGCGATCGCCGTACACGTAGGAGACGTAGAAGAGGTCCTTGCTCCGACACACCGGACAGCCCTTCCCGGCGTGCTCACCCACGTTGCGCGCGGCGCGGATCAGCTCCGGGTGTGCGTCGCACACGTCGTTACGGCTGACGCGGCCCGCCTTGAGATCACGCAGGACGGCCCGGCGGGCGAGTGCGTAGTCGGTCCCCTTGACCACCCCAGGAGTGTAGGAGGGCGCGACCGGGCGGCGGACCGTCGGTCGACAAACAACCGCACACGGCGAGGACAGAAGTAGGGTCCCCCGCTCATGAGCGACTTCGTGCTGGCCCGCCTGCTCGGCGAGATCCGGGCCAAGCGGGTGGTGGAACTCGGCTGCGGCGACGGTGCCCGTGCGGTCAACCTGGCCCGCCAGGGCGCTTCGGTCATCGCGGTGGATCCGTCCGCCGATGCGGTGGCCGGGACTCGCCGGGCGGCCGAGGCCGCCGATATCCGGATCGAGGTCCACACCGGCGATTTCGCCGACCTGGCGTTCTTACGTGGCGACTCCGTGGACGTCGCCTTCGCCGAAGGCTCGCTCGCCGGCCTGGCCGACCTCGGGCGCGTCTTCCGCCAGGTCCAGCGGGTGCTGCGCGCCGGCGCGTGGTTCGCGTTCTCCCTGCCCCACCCGTTCTCATTCGTCGTGAATCGGGACGACGAACCGGCGGGCGCGCTGCCGATGGCGCGCGACTACCTGACCCGGTCCTACTTCGAGACCGATCCCGTCGACGGTGCGTACCCGCACCGGACGGCGGACGTGTTCTCCGCGTTGGGCCGGGCCGGTTTCCGCGTCGACACGTTGCTCGAACCCGAGCCGACATCGGGCCGGCGCACCGCCGTCCCGGAACTGATGATCTGGCGCGCGCGCAAAGTGGGCAGCTGACCGTTCCACTCCCGGGCGTTACCGACCGGTCGGCGTCATCCCGCGCTCGCGTGCCCACCCGTCGAGCCGCTCGTAGGCCTCGGCTTCCTCCATCGGGCCTTCGTCGAGCCGCAGTTCGAGCAGGAACTCGAGTGCCTCACCGACCACGCGACCCGGCGCGACCCCGAGGTACTCCATCACCTGCCGGCCGTCGAGCGACGGACGGATCGCCTTCAGTTCCTCCTGTGCCGCGAGCTCGGAGATACGCGTCTCGAGTTCGTCCATGCGGCGGGCGAGCGTGCGCGCCCGGCGTTCGTTGCGGGTGGTGCAATCGCACCGTTGGAGCTCGTTGAGCTGACCCAACAGCGGTCCGGCATCGCGCACGTACCGGCGCACGGCGGAGTCGGTCCAGCCCATCGCGTAGGTGTGGATCCGGAGGTGCAGGTAGACGAGATGACTCACCGCGTCGACGACGTCGGTCGGGTACTTCAGCGCGACGAGCCGGTCGCGCGTCATACGTTTGCCGACGACCTCGTGGTGGTGGAATGTGGCTCGACCGCGCTCGAACGAACGGGTCTTGGGTTTGCCGACATCGTGCATGAGCGCGGCGAGGCGCAGCACCAACTCCGGGCTCGTCTTGCCGACCACTGCGATGGTGTGCGCGAGCACGTCCTTGTGGTGATGGATCGGATCCTGCTCCAGCCGCATCGCGTTGAGCTCGGGGAGGAAGCCGTCGGCCAGGCCGGTCGAGGCCAGCAGCCACAGACCGGCCGAGGGATCGTCGACGACGAGCAGCTTCGACAGCTCGTCACGGATCCGTTCGACGCTCACGATGGCCAGGCGGTCGCGGTGCTCCTCGATCGCGGCGATCAACTCCGGGTCGGGAACGAAGCCGAAGCGGGCGACGAACCGCGCCGCACGCATCATGCGTAAGGGGTCGTCGGTGAAGGAGACCTCGGCGGCCAAGGGCGTACGCAGCCGGTTCGCCGCGAGGTCGAGCGCGCCATCGAGCGGATCGACGAGCACCGCGTCCGGGAGCTGCAGCGCCATCGCGTTGACTGTGAAATCGCGGCGGGACAGGTCGGTCTCGATCGAGTCGCCGAAGGTCACCTCGGGCTTACGACTGTCGGGGCGGTAGACGTCGGCGCGGTAGGTGGTCACCTCGCACGGCACACCGCCCACTTGCGCGCCGACGGTCCCGAATCGCTTCCCCTGCAGCCACACGAACTCCGCGATCGGACCGAGCAGCGACTCGATCACCTCGGGCCGCGCGTCGCTCGCGAAGTCGAACTCGACCGGTTCGATACCGAGCACGGCGTCGCGGACGCTCCCGCCGACGAGGTAACACTGGTGTCCCGCGTCCACGAGCGCACGCGCCACCCGTTGCACGGGCGCGTCGGCGGCGAGCAGCGGAGCCAGACGGGGCGGGACGGTCACGCCGTCATTGTGGCTCGCGGGGTCTCCGGAGCCGGTACCCGTTGCCGCGAGCGACCCGTTCCGAACGTTCAGACGCTGGGGACCAGCGCGGCTTCGCGCTCCGATTCCGCCTTGGAGAACTCGTGGTGCTCCATCTTCAACCGCAGGTCGTGCGGGTTGGACGCCGACGCCAGCGCGTCGCGACGAGAAACCACGCCCTGGGCGAACAGCGCCAGGAGACTCTGGTCGAACGATTGCATCCCGTAGAACTCGCCGTCGGCGATGATCTCGTCGAGTTCGTGGGTCGCGGTGGCATCGGCGATCTTGTCGAACACGCGACCGGTCGACACGAGGACCTCCATCGCAGGGATGCGTCCGTCCCGGTCGCATCGCTGCACGAGGCGTTGCGAGACGATGCCCTTCAGCGCGCCGGCGAGCGACATGCGCACCTGTTGCTGTTGGAAGGGCGGGAAGAAATCGATGACCCGGTTGATCGTCTCGGCCGCGCCCATCGTGTGCAAGGTCGAGAACACGAGGTGACCCGTCTCCGCGGCGGACAGCGCGGCCCAAACCGTTTCGGGGTCACGCATCTCGCCGATGAGGATCACGTCCGGGTCTTGGCGCAGCGCGCGCTTCAGCGCCGAGAGGAAGTCGGTGGTGTCGTCACCGACCTCGCGCTGGTTGATGATCGACTTCTTGTCCGAATGGAGGACCTCGATGGGGTCCTCGATCGTCACGATGTGCCGCGCGTGGGTGGAGTTGATGTGGTCGATCATCGCGGCGAGGGTGGTCGTCTTCCCCGAGCCCGTCGGGCCGGTCACCAGAACGAGGCCGCGGTGTTCGTCGGCGAGTCGACGCACGACCGGCGGCAGACCGAGTTCCTCCATCGGAGGAATCCCGGGGAGGATGTGGCGGAGCACGAGACCGACCGAACCGCGCTGACGGAACACGTTCACCCGGAAGCGGCCGACGCCGTTCAACGCGTACGCGAAGTCGGCTTCGTTGGTGGCGAGGAACTCCTCGGCCCGGAGCTTGGGCATGATCGCGAACGAAACCCGCTCGGTATCGGCCGCCAGGACCGGCTCTGCGGCAACCGGGGTCAGCTCGCCGTCGAGCCGGATGTGGGGGGGAGATCCGACCTTGACGTGGACGTCGGACGCGCCGCGCTCGACCGCCTCACGCAGCACTGCATCGAGATCAAGCACCCGAACGTCTCCCGTCTCTGCGAACCCGGCATCGCGAACCCGGCATCCGACCAGCTATCGACACGCCCGGAGGACGGCTGTAGGGGTTCCTATCGCTGCCGGGCGTCCCAGAACTCGGTCACGGCCCGGACCACGTGCTCGCCGGGGCCGCCTGCCGTGGGCTGCTCTCCGGGCGGGGCCTCCGCATCGCCGCCCGCCAGGATCGGCACGGTGGTGGCCACCGAGTCCCGCAACGCCTCGAGCGAATACCCGCCCTCGAGGAAGGTGACGGTTCGCCCCGGGGGCACGGCGGAGACCAGCCTGCGGACCAGTGCCGCGTAGTCGCCCGCCGTGAGCCCGAGCCCGGTGAGCGGGTCGTCACGGTGGGCGTCGAAACCAGCGGAGATGAGGAGCCACGTCGGTCGGAACCGCTCGAGCAACGGTTCGACCACTGCGTCCATCACCCGGAGGTAGACATCGCCGGTCGCGCCCGCCGGCAGCGGGATGTTGCAGGTGGCCCCAGCACCGGCACCCACGCCGACTTCGTCATGGCGGCCGGTGCCCGGGTACATGGGCCACTCGTGGAACGACACGTAGAGCACGTCGGGGTCCGACTCGAAGATCTCCTGGGTGCCGTTGCCATGGTGGGCGTCGATGTCGACGATGGCGACCCGCTCGCCGCGGGCCCGCAACTCGCACGCCACCACGGCCACGTTGTTCACGAGGCAGAACCCCATGGCCTGCTCGGGCCTTGCGTGATGGCCCGGGGGACGGACGGCGAGAAAGGCACCGGACGCCCCAGCACCGGACGCCCCAGCACCGGACGCGGCGCCGGCGACCAGCGCGTCGACCGCGGCGAGGCCCGCGCCCGCAGCCGCCAGGGTGGCAGCCCACGACCCGGGTGAGCTCGGGGTGTCGGCGTCGAAATGGCGGCCGACGACACAACCGGCCTCGAGCCGATCGAGGTGATGCGCCGGGTGCACCCGCTCCAACTCGGCCCGAGTGGCCAGCCTCGATGGCAGTTCGACGAGGTCCGTCCCCATCTCGGACCGCCGCAGTCCCTCGGCCACCGCGACCAATCGCACCGGGGCCTCGGGGTGGCCGGGGCCGGTGTCGTGGTCGCCGAAGATCGGGTCGGTCGCGATCAACAACACGCGGGAACCGTACCCGTACCGCGGCCGGTCGATGCCCGAGTTCGACCAGTGGGAGCGAACGGGTCGCCAGACGCCGGTACCGGCGGCGCCCCGACGCGTACTGTTGCGTGCCGATGCCCGAGGACACGCTCAGTTGGCCCGGCGGGTGGGCTCGACTGGGGCCGTGGCGAGGTCGAACCGACGTCGCCTATCTCACGATCGGCGCCCGCCGCCCTCCGACGGCCGAGGTCGTCCACCGTTGTATGAGGGTCCTCCGCGGGAACGGATACGAATCGGTGGTGACGAACGCGCTCGGTCCCGCCGAGACGTTGCCGTTCGTCGACGCCGGCTTCTCGGTGCGCGAACGACTCCATCTTCTCGCCCACGAGTTGTCCGAGATCCCGACCGTCGACCATCCGACGCGGCGCGCCCGCAGTGCGGATCGTGCCGCAGTCCTCCATCTCGACCAGCGCGCGTTCCGGCCGTTCTGGCGGCTCGACGGCGCCGCGATGGACAGTGCCATCGAAGCGACACCGACCACTCGATACCGCGTCATCGAGACCGACGCCGCACTCGGGGCGTACGGCATCACCGGTCGCGCGGGCAAGGTGGGCTACGTCCAGCGCGTCGCAGTCGATCCCGACGCGCAGGGCCGCGGGCTCGGCCGGTCCGTCGTCGCCGACGCTCTCCGTTGGATCCGTCGCCACCGCGCCGACCGGGCGCTCGTGAACACCCAACTCGACAACGAACCAGCATTGGCGCTGTACCACAGCTGTGGTTTCCTCGAGCTGCCGACCGGGCTCTGCGTCATGAGTCGCAACCTGTGAGGCGTTGGTGACCGGGCTCCGCAACCGCATCGTCGTCGGCGGGTTGATCGGCTTCCTCGTCGCGACGTCGGTCGTCGGCGGGACGACGCGTCGCGCCGGGAGCGCACCGGGCTCACCGTCGATCGAGCTGACGGGCCAGCCCGCGTGGACCACGCTCGGCGACGACGTGACCTTCCGCGTCCAGGTCCGCAACGCCACGCCCGGCCTCGAAGTCCGGGCCACCGTCTACTCCGCGGTCCTGAGCCGGATCGCGTTCGAACGGACCCTCACCGGTGACCGGCTCGGATCGCGGATCGGCGCGCGCTCGGGGGTCGTCGACTCGCTCCCGGTGGTCGGCGCGAGCCGGCTGCTGACGATCGGCACCCAGGACCCCCGGGCGCCCTCCGATTCCCAGCGGATCCGGCTCAACCTGAGCGGCGGCGGCAGCGCCGGGGTGTTCCCGGTCGAGATCGAGCTCCGGGACCCGTCGTCCTCCAAGGTGTACGACCATTTCGTCACCGACATCGTCGCGGTACGCAAGCGCGCCGCGGCCGAGGTGCCGTCGGAACCGCTGCAGGTCGCCTGGCTCTGGCACGTGACGACGGCCCCGACCGCACCGGTTTCGGCGAACGGCGTCACGGCCGATCCGTCGCTCGTGCGCGACGTGGCGGCCGACGGACGACTCGGTCGCATCGCCCGCGCGTTGGGTCAGGTAGGCGACGTACCGATCACGTTGGTGCCGAGTCCCGCGACGGTCGACGCGCTCGATGCGCTCGCCACGCCGCCGGTGCTCGCCGGACCGGCAAAGGGGGTCGCCGCACGCGCGTCGACCGTCCTCGCCGCGTTGCGCACCGCTAGTGCGTCGTCACTCGTGATCGCGAGTGCGTACACGCCGATCAACGGGCCCGGGCTCCTGGGCAGTGGACTCGGCGATGCATTCGACTCCACCACCTCCACCGGCCGCACGGCGCTCGAGACCGGCCTCAACGCGGTGATCGACCACACGACCGCCGGCACCCAGCCCCTCGACGATGCCACCCTCGCCCGCTTGCGCGACCAGGACGGCACCACCCGGTTCATCGTGGCGCCGACCGACCTGACCGCGGCCGCGGGCGCCGACCAGTTCACGCCCGCGCGCCCGCTCCAACTCCAGACCCCGGTGGGCACCTTCGACGCGCTCGAGGTGAACGCGCTCGCCACCGATCTCCTCCGCAAGCGCGGTGCCGACGCACTCCGCGCTCAGCAGGCGCTGTCGGCGTTGTCGGTGATCGCGCTGGAGCAGCCGAACCGCACGCGCGGGGTTGTCATCGACACCCCACTCCTCTGGGACGCGCCGCCGGCCAGGGTCCAGGCGATGCTCGCGGGCCTCCGCGACCATCCCCTGCTCCAGGGAGCAGCCGTCACCGACATCTTCGGATCGGTGCAGCCGGCGACCACGAATCGCAAGCCGTACGCGCGGACCCTCGCTCCGATCCCCGATCACAGCGCACCGGTCAGCCGGCGCCAATACCAAGGTTCGCAAAAGGAGATCGACGGTCTCGCGTCGATGATCGGTACGGAGGAACCCCTTGTCGGCGCCCTCCGCTCCCAACTCCTGTTGAGCCTCGCCGGGCGCACTCCCCGCACCGGGGCCGCGATCTCACGTGCGCGGTTGGACTCCATCCATCAAGCAGTCGCCGCGATCGCCGGCAAGGTGACCGCCCCCGCTAGTCGGACCGTCACGCTCACGTCGCGTCGCTCCAACATCCCGCTCAGCGTCGAGAACGGCACTCACCGGACCGTCCGCATCCGGGTGACGCTCGTGAGCCAAAAACTCGATTTTCCCCACGGCTCCGATCGCATCGTGGTCCTGCCCCCGGGCAAGAACAAGACCGCGATCTTCGACGTGACCACGCGCGCCTCGGGCACCTTCCCCGTGCTCATCACCTGGAGCTCGCCGGATCGTGGGATCGACCTGCAACGGGCGCGATACACCGTGCGCTCCTCGGTGGTCAGTGGGGTCGGACTCATCCTCACAATCGGGGCGATGGTGTTCCTCGCCGGTTGGTGGCTCGCCCACTGGCGCCGAAACCGACGCGCCGAGGCGGCGATCTCCACGTGACCGAGACCGCGTCCGCGCCGCGAGTGGCCCGCTCCAGCGCGATCATCGGTATGGGGACCCTGCTCTCGCGGATCACCGGATTCCTGCGCGTCTCCGCGCTCGTCGCGCTCGGAGCCAGCCGCCTCACCGACGTCTACAACCTGGCCAACTCCACGCCGAACATCGTCTACGAGTTGCTGCTCGGCGGCATCCTTACCGCCACGCTCGTGCCGTTGTTCGTGGAATCGCACGAGCGGGACGACCCCGGCGCCACCGATGCGATCAACACCGTCGCGATCGTGATGCTCGTGGCCGGGACGGTCGTCGGAGTCGTCGCGGCGCCGTGGATCTTCCGTGCGTACGTCGACCTCGCGGACGTCCACCACGGTGTCAGCCGCACCGCGCAGATCACGCTCGGCACGGACCTGCTCCGCTGGTTCATGCCCCAGATGCTGTTCTACGGCATCACTGCGCTCGCCACCGCGATGTTGAACGCGCGGCGCCGGTTCGCGGCGGCGGCGTTCGCACCGGCGCTCAACAACATCGTCGTGATCACGATGTTGCTCGTGGTTGGTCGGATCGCCTCCGCGACCCCCACGCCCCGCTCGGTCCTCGACGACCCCGTGCTCGTCCTGCTCCTTGGTCTGGGGACGACGGCGGGCGTGATCGCGATGACCCTCGTGCTCCTCCCGGCGCTGCGGCGGGCCGGTACGGGGTTCCGGTGGAGGTGGGAACCCCGCCATCCGGCGGTGCGGACGCTGGCCCGCCTCTCCAGTTGGACCGTGGGGTACGTCGCCACCAACCAGCTCGCGTTCATCGTGGTCCTCGTCCTCGCCTACCGCCACGATGGCGACGCCACCCTGTACTTCGCCGCGTTCACGTTCTTCCAGCTGCCCCACGGTCTCCTCGCAGTGTCGGTGATGACCGCGCTGGGTCCCGAACTCGCGAGCCGCCATCAGGCCGGCGACCGCGCCGGGTTGCGCGACCATTTCGGCCGGGGTCTCAACATGATCCTCATCGTCATGATCCCGGCCGCGGTGGGACTGGCCGTCCTGGCGACGCCGCTCATCACCGCGCTCCTCGCGCACGGCAAGTTCAACCACGCCTCGGTCACCGAGACCGCGAACACCCTGCGTGCGTTCGCGGTCGGGCTCGTCGGGTTCTCGGTCTACCTCTACGTGATCCGAGTCTTCTCCTCGATGAAGAACACCCGCGTACCGTTCTTCCTCAACCTGATCGAGAACGGCGTGAACGTCGCGACTGCATTCCTGCTCTACGAATGGCGCGGGGTCGAGGGCCTCGCTTGGTCGTGGACCGTCGCGTATTTCGTCGGCGCAATCGTCGCGCTCGGTGCGCTGCGCGTCCGGCTGGTCCGGCTCGGCGGTCGCAGCCTTGTGTCCACCGCGGTCCGCGTCAGCGTCGCGACCATCCCGGCCGCACTCGCGGCCGTCGCGGTCACGGCCGCGATGGGATCGGCCTCTCCATCGAGTGCCGTGGTCACCCTTCTCGCGGCCACCGCGGCCGGCGGTGCGCTCTTCGTCGGGTGCGGACGATTGGTCGGTTTCGACCTGATCGCACTCCTTCGCGGCATCGTGCGGCGGGAGGATCGCAGCGCGGCGCTTCCCGATGCGTAACCATTCACCCGACGAGCGGGTCGAACCGCTTGCCATCGACGGCGTCTGACGTCGCGTCCCGAGGAGGCCCCGTGGTCGTTCGAATCGTCACTGATAGTGCGTGTGACCTGCCCCAATCCCGAGCCGACGAACTCGGCATCGAGATCGTTCCCCTGACCATCCGGTTCGGTAGCGAGGAATACGTCGACCGGGTCGAACTCACCAACGACGAGTTCTGGCGCAAGGTGGCCACATCGCCGCTGCTCCCCGAGACCGCGGCACCCGCACCCGGCGCGTTCGAGGAGCGGTTCCGAGCCCTCGCGGCCGACGGCGCGGACTCCGTGCTGTGCATCAACCTTTCGTCCCGATTGTCGGGAACCATGCAATCCGCGCAGATCGCCGCGAAAGCCCTCGACGGTGAGCTGCCCGTGCGGGTCGTCGACTCGCTCAGCGTCTCGATGGGACTCGGCAACCAATGCATCGGGGCACAGACCCTCGCCACGGCCGGTGAGGATCTCGACACCATCGCCGCCGCGGTCGAACTCCGTGCGGCCACGACTCGTCTGTTCGGTGCCCTGGACACGCTGGAACACCTGAAGCGGGGCGGTCGCATCGGCGGCGCCCAGGCATTCTTCGGCGGGATGCTCTCGATCAAACCGATCATCGAGATCCGGGACGGCATCGTCGTCGAGGCCGGGAAGGTCCGCACGCGCAGCAAGAGCCTGCAGCACCTGGCCGACAAGCTGCGCGCCGCGACCGACCCCACCGGGGTGTTCGTCTTCCATGCGCAGGCGCCGGACATCGAGGAGTTCCTCGACCTGCTCGGCGCCATCACCCCGCGCGATGAGATCGAGGTCGGCAACATCGGCCCGGTGATCGGTACGCACGGGGGCCCCCGCACCATCGGATTCGGCTGGGTCGACGGGCAATAGCTCGTCCGGCGTCGCACGGCGGTCACGGAGCGCCGCGGGCAGGGCAATGCCGACAGGTAGCTTCCTCGTGTGAGTCATTCCGTCGCGCCCGGGCGCGTTTTGGGCGGTCGGTACCGCCTCGACAGTGAGATCGCGCGCGGTGGAATGGCCACCGTGTGGCGGGGCGAGGACCCGTTGCTGGCCCGTGCAGTAGCGGTGAAGACCCTCGATCCGCAGCTCGCCGCCGACGACGCCCTGCGGGTCCGCTTCCGGCGGGAGGCGATCGCGGCGGCCGCGGTCGCCCATCCGAACATCGTCGCCACCTACGACACCGGCGAGGACGACGGGGTCGCCTACATCGTGATGGAACTCGTCGAGGGCGCGACACTGCGTCAGGCCATCGATCTGCACGGAGCCCTCCCGCCGGCCCGCGCCGCTGACATCGGTGCGCAAGTGGCGGACGCGCTCGCCGCGGCCCACTCCCGCGGGTTGATCCATCGCGACGTCAAGCCGAGCAACGTCCTCGTGCAGCTCGACGGTCGGGTGAAGGTCACCGACTTCGGTATCGCGAAGGCCGCCGATCAATCCGCCGACGAGTTGACGCGCACCGGCAACGTGCTCGGCACCGCCCGGTACCTCGCGCCCGAGCAGGTGGAGGGCCACCCGGTCGACGAGCGCTCCGACGTGTACTCCCTCGGGCTCGTCCTCTACGAGATGTTGGCCGGTCGGTCGCCCTTCGGTGCCGACACCGAACTCGCGACCGCGGTCGCGCGCCTGACCTCGGCGCCGCCGCGCATCAGCGACGCCCGCCCGGACATCGCGCCCGGTCTCGCGCATGTGGTCGATCGGGCGTTGGCCCGCGAGCCGGACGACCGCTGGCCGACCGCCGCCGCGATGCGCGATGCGCTCACCCCGTTCCGGGTCGCGGCCCCCGACCGCGGTGTCGACGCGACGATGCCGGTCGCGATGCCGCCGCGCACTCGAGCCGTGCCGGTGGCAGCACATCCGAACATCATCGTGGACGACGGCATCGGCATCGGAGCGCGGATCGTCGCCTGGGTCGTCGCACTCGCCCTCGGTATCGGCGGTGGGTACGCCGGGTTCGTGCTCGCCACCGAAAGGAACTCGAACGCATCGACAACGCCTTCGGTCGCCGGGACCAACACCATCAGCATCGCCTCGGTGGCGACGTTTGACCCCGAAGGCGACCAGAAGGAGAACGACCAGGAGGTCGCGCTGGCGACCGACGGTCAGGCGGCCACCGCGTGGACGACCGAGGCGTACTTCAACCCGACCACCGCGCCGAAACACGGGGTCGGACTGATTCTCGACCTCGGCAAGCCGGCGCGAATCGCGCGCGTCGACATCACCAGTCCCGACCGCGGGTGGGACGCGCAGATCTACGTCGCGTCACCAGCAGCGACGACGCTCGCGGGCTGGGGTTCGGTGCGCGCGACGGGGACCAACCTCGGGACGACCGCACGGATCGGGCTCGCCACGAAGCCGCCGGGCCAGTTCGTGCTCGTGTGGTTCACGAAGCTGCCTCGCAGTCCGGAAGCCTCACCCGACGGCCGGGCCCGGTTCGTAGGCCGTATCGCCGAGGTCTCCCTCCGTGGCACGCCGATCTGATTCGCGTCCCGACGCCGATCTCGCCCGGGCGGCAACCGCCGGCGACTCGGAGGCGATGTCCGCACTGCTCGCCCGTCACATTGATCGTGTCCACGCGATCTGTCGCAAGATCTGTGGTGCCCACGATGCCCAGGACGCCACCCAGGAAGCCTTGATCTCGGTCGTCCGGTCGATCGACCGGTTCGACCATCGCAGCGCGTTCACCACGTGGCTCCATCGGATCGCGACCAATGCCGCGCTCGACGAACTCCGGCGCCGCAAACGACGGCCCGAGCCGCGCGCCCCGGACCCGACCGGTGTCCGCGACGTCCCGAGTGCGGGGTCGGCCGTCCAGCCCGAGCGGGTCGTCGACCGCATCGACCTCGACGCGGCGCTCGCGCGCCTCCCCGACGACTTCCGGGTGGCAGTCGTCCTGCGCGACGTCACCGACCTGGACTACGCCGAGATCGCCGAGGCGTTGTCGATCCCGATCGGGACGGTGCGGTCACGGATCGCGCGCGGGCGCGCCGCGCTGGCACGTGATCTCGGGAACTTTCCCCGGCCGGTCGACGTCCAAGGTGGCGACCATGACTGACCCCGAAGCATTCGACATCGAAATCGCGTTGAGTGCCGACCTCGACGGCGAGCTCGCGGATTACGCCGCCGAGCTCGGCACCGACGAGCCCACAGTTCGGGCGCGAATCGAGCGTTCGCCCGGCGCATCCGAGCGTCGCGCCCAACTCGTCACCGCACGTCAGGCGGTCGCGGCTCCCGAGGAACCTCTGGACGAGGTCACTCGCGCGCGGCTCGTGGCGGGCGCACTCGCGTCCTTCACCCCACCGTTAGCAGCACGCGACTCGCGCCCGCCCGGGTCGTTGCTCCGGGCCGCGGCCGCCGCCGCGATCGCGCTCGTGGTCCTCGGTGGCGCGATCACCCTGATCACCCAGGTGGGTGGGAATGACGGCAGCGCGGCGAAGTCGGCCGCGACCGGCGGGCGGGTACGTTCCGGCAACATCGGAGACATCGGTGCGATCAACCAACAAAAGCTGGATCGGCTGATCGGCGGCCCACCGGCCGGCGCCGCATCGAGTACGACCGAAGCGGATTCCTCGTCGGCACAGCGCTCCGAGGCCGCGCCGTCCGTGAACGGCTTCGATGCGAACGCGACCGCGCGGGCCCGGCCCGAGCAGGTCACGGCGTGCGCGCAGGCAATCGGCGCGCAAGGCACGGTGCGCTTCAACGGGTCCGGCGCTTACAACGGGGAGCCGGCGGTGATCGTCGGGATCGCGGCCGGCGACCGCACCGTGGTGTTCGTCGTCGCTGCGGCCGACTGCGCACGCGTCTTGTACTCCGTGTCCCGCTGACCGCGACTCCGCATCCGATTGCTCCCGGCCCGGTCGTTGGCAGCGTGGGCCGGGTAACCTCCGCCGCCGAGCGGGAGGAACTCATGACTCACTGGACTGTCCAGGCTGCAGACGCGATCGAGAAGACCGTCGCCACCGTGCGCGATCGCACCGTCGAGCCAGCCCAACGCGCCGCCAAGGCCGTCGTCTTCGGTGTCCTGGCCGCGTGCTGCATCGTCACCGCGCTGCTCCTGCTGGCCATCGTGGCCTTCCGGCTCATCAGCCTGGCGGTCCCCGTGTGGGCGACCTGGATGATCCTCGGGGGAATCTTGATCGCCGGTGGTTTGTTCTGCTGGTCCCGCCGTACCGGAGGCCGCCGTGACTGAACATCATGAAGTCGTCATCGTGGGCTCGGGCCCGGCCGGACTCACCGCTGCGGTCTACGCCGCACGGGCCAACCTGGCGCCGGTCGTCGTGGAAGGTCTCGCCGCCGGTGGCCAGTTGATGCTCACGACCGAGGTCGAGAACTACCCCGGCTTCGTCGAGGGAATCATGGGCCCCGAGCTGATGATGCGTTTCCGAGACCAGGCATCCCGGTTTGGAACCCGGTTCATCACCGCGGACGCCGATGCCGTCGACCTGTCTTCCCGCCCGTTCCGGATCACGGTCGGCGACCTCGAACTCACGGCGGACTCGGTCGTCATCTCCACCGGCGCGACGGCGCGCATGCTCGGCCTCGAGAACGAGGGCCGACTCCTCGGCCACGGTGTGTCCACCTGCGCCACGTGCGACGGCTTCTTCTTCCGCGGCGACGACATCGCCGTGGTCGGGGGTGGGGACACCGCACTCGAGGAGGCCAACTTCCTCACCAAGTTCGCCCGCAAGGTCACCGTCATCCACCGTCGTGACGAACTCCGCGCGTCGAGAATCATGCAGGACCGGGCCCTCGCCAACCCCAAGATCGAGTTCCGATGGAACGCCGAGGTCGTCGACGCGTTCGGCGATTCCAAGCTGACCGGCGTGCGGCTCCGTGACACCGTGACCGGCGCCGAGAGTGACCTCGCGGTCACCGGCCTGTTCGTGGCGATCGGACACACGCCGACCACGGGACTGTTCGAGGGTCAACTCGAACTCGACGTGAACGGCTACATCATCACTGCGCCCGACTCGACCCGGACCTCAATCGAGGGTGTGTTCGCGTGTGGCGACGTCCAGGACCACACCTACCGCCAGGCCATCACCGCCGCCGGGAGCGGCTGCATGTCGGCCATCGAGGCCGAGCGCTACCTCGAGGCGAACAAGCCGGTCGCGGCCCATTCCTGACTCGGATCGGCCCGCGTCGCGTTATTCCCGACCCGACGAGTCTGGAATAGGTGGCCCGGTCCGGCCGTTGTACCCTCATGAGACTCCTCGATTCTGCACCACTTCCCCGAAAGGACACCTCGCCGTGGCCGAAAACATCCTGACCCTCTCCGACGCAACCTTCGACGAGAGTGTCAACGCAACCGACACCCCCATCGTGGTGGACTTCTGGGCCGAGTGGTGCGGTCCGTGCAAGATGATCGCACCCGCCCTGGAAGAAATTGCCAATGAACAGAGTGGCCGGCTCACCGTGGCCAAGCTCAATGTCGACGACAACCCCGATACCGCTCGGCGCTTCGACGTCATGAGCATCCCGACCCTCCTCGTGTTCCAGGGGGGCGAGCCGGTCAAACGCCTGGTCGGGGCGAAAGGCAAGGGTCAACTGCTCCAGGACCTGTCCGAGTTCATCGGCTGATCGGGCCGAGGCAGTCGGGTCGACGCCGGGTGACTTCGGCCTCGCCGTTACGCTCCGGGGACCTCGGTGACGCGGTCCGGGATCTTCAGCAACGGTTGATCGCGGCCGGCATCCCCGTGCCGCCCGACGAGATCGGGATGTTCGGCACCGCCACCGAGACCGGCGTCCGCGAGTTCCAGACGCGGCGTACCGTCCGCGTCGACGGCATCGTCGGACGCGAAACCTGGGCTGCGCTGGTCGAGAGTGGATTCGAGCTCGGCGACCGTCTGCTCTATTTGCGGTCGCCCAATCTGCGCGGCGACGACGTCACCGAACTCCAGCGAACCCTCAACCGACTCGGCTTCGACTCGGGTCGCGAGGACGGCATACTCGGACCGAACTCGGCGAACGCGCTGCGCGAGTTCCAGCGCAACTCGGGCCTGAGCGTCGACGGCATCGCCGGCCCCGCCACCCTCGAGGCGTTCGCTCGCGTCTCGGCCATGGCCGCCGGATCGGTCGCGACCGTCCGCGAGCAGGACCTCCTCTCGCGACCCGAGCCACTCGGCACCCGTCGCCTCTACATCGCGGTCGATCCTGGTTTCGGACAGATCGGCACGCCCCTCGGGCGCTGGCTCACCGCGCAGGGCGCCCAGGTCATGCTCGATGTGTCGGGGGCCGACGATCATCTGTTGGCCGAGCGGGCCAACCGTTGGCACTCGCACTTCTTCCTCGCCGTGCGCGGCGGCGACCGCGTGAGCTGGCAGTGTCTCTACTACGCGTCCGGCAACTTCCGTTCGGAGCGGGGCTGCCACGCGGCCCACATCATCAACGAGGAGTTGGCCGCGGTCATCCCGCACGCCGACGATCCGGACGCGGACGGGCGGGCCTACGAGATCCTCCGCGAGACCCGCATGGCCGCGGTCGTGTGCGGGCTCGCCGACGCCGACGCACCGAACCTCGCCGTGGTGCTGGCGCACGCCGACGAGGTCGGGGCCGCGATCGGGCGCGGCATCCGCAGGGCGTTCGAGGAACCTCGGCCGGCACCCCCGGCGTGAGGGCCTCGCGCCCCCTCAGCTCGAGATGACCTTGTAGATCCGTTCGAGGTCTTCGAGGTCCGAGAACTCCACCGTCAGCTTTCCTCGCTTCGCACCCATCGCGATCTGTACCCGCGTGTCGAGGTGGTCGCTCAGCAGTCCCTCGAGCTCCTCGAGCCCCGGCGGACGCAGCGGGTTTGTCGCTCGGCCGGCGTCGGTGCCACTGCCACCGGACCGTTCGGCCTTCCCCTTCACCGCTTCCTCGACCGCCCGGACCGACCAGCCCTCCCGGGCGATGATCGGCGCGAGGCGTTCCTGGAGCCCGCGGTCGGGCGTCCCGAGGAGCGCCCGCGCGTGACCCATGGGCAGACCGCCGTCCCGGACCAGCCGCTGGACCGTCGGGGGGAGTTGGAGGAGGCGCAGCGTGTTCGTCACCGAGGTCCGGCTCCGACCGACCCGCGTCGCGACCTCTTCGTGAGTCAGCGAGAAGTCCTCGATCAGCTGCTGATAGGCCGCGGCCTCTTCCAATGCATTGAGGTCGGCCCGGTGGACGTTCTCCACCAACGCTTCCTCGAGGGCCGCGGCATCGTCGCTCTCCCGCACGAGAGCCGGGATCCGGGCCAGCCCCAACCGGCGCGCGGCGCGCCACCGACGTTCGCCGGCAATGAGTTCGAACTCCTCACCCATGGGGCGTACCAGGACCGGCTGCAGGATGCCGACCTCGCGGATCGACTCCGTGAGCGACTGGAGTTCCTCCTCGTCGAACTGCTCCCGGGGTTGGTACTGGTTGGGTCGGATCGAGGCGACCTCAATCTCGCGCAGTCCACCGCCCGACTCCGTGGTACCGGTGGGGATGAGGGCTCCCAGCCCCTTACCCAGCCCGCCGCGTCGCGCCATGACTCACCTCCTTGGCCAACTCCCGGTACGCAACCGCGCCCCGGGAGGTCGGATCGAACAGAATGATCGGCTGACCGAACGACGGTGCCTCGGAGAGACGCACCGTCCTCGGAATCACCGTGAGATACACCGTCCGCCCGAAGTGCTTGCGCACCTCCTGCTCGACCTGATCGGCGAGCTTGGTCCGGGCGTCGTACATCGTCAACACAATGCCCCGGACATCGAGGGTGGGATTGAGGTTCGTTCGTACCAGCGTCACGTTGCGGATCAGCTGACTCAAGCCTTCGAGCGCGTAGTACTCGCACTGAATCGGGACCAGCACGTCGTCGGCGGCCGCGAGTCCGTTGACGGTCAGGAGCCCGAGCGACGGAGGGCAGTCGATGAGGATGTAGTCGTAGTCCTCGCGGATCTCGTGGAGTGCCCGGCGCAACTTGAGCTCGCGACTGAAGGCGGGTACGAGTTCGATCTCGGCTCCGGCCAGGTCGATCGTCGCCGGCACCACGAAGAGGTTCTTCAGTGAGGTCGGCTCGATGCAGTCTTCGACCTTGGCGTCGCTCATGATCACGTCGTAGATGGATCCCTCCACCTCGCGGGCGTTGACCCCGAGCCCGGTGGTGGCGTTGCCTTGAGGGTCGAGGTCGACCACCAACACCCGGTACCCCATCTCGGCCAGCGACGCACCGAGGTTCACCGACGTGGTCGTCTTGCCGACGCCACCCTTCTGGTTCGCGATCGCGAGAATCCGCGGCAACTCGTTCGAGATGATCGGCGGCAACTCGGAATCGTCGGGTTCCGGTTCCTGCTCCGTGGCGTCCCGGTCGTGATCCTCGTCCACGGCGGCAGTCTCCCCATCGGCGGAGGCATCGACGGTTGCCGGCCCCTCCGGAGTATTGCCGTCCGGGGTGTCGGGGTTCGGGGTGTCGGGGTTCGGCTCGAGT
>JBDUBS010000525.1:0-1595 GCA_040003875.1 Acidimicrobiia bacterium
ACTGCCGATGATCGAACCGTCTACGAAGGGGAACTGATGGACGAGAGCGAACACGGTCGCGCCATCGCCGACGAGCTCGCGGCCGACCCGACCGTCCCGGGTTATTACCTCCGGCCCGACTACTACGACCTGCTGGCCGCGCTCCGGCGGGAGGCGCCGGTGCACGAGTTCATGCCGGGCATGCGCACCATCGCGCGGTACGACGACATCCGCGAGATCAGTCGTGACCCGGCCCGGTTCTGCTCGTCGATGGGTGCGTTGGTCAACGACCCCATGCGCACGTGGGAACGGCCCGCCAAGGCCCCGTCGATCCTGCACATGGATCCGCCCGACCATGTCGGCTTCCGCAAACTGGTGAATCGCGAGTTCACGCCGCGGGCGATCGGCGGACTCGAGCCGCGAATTCGTGAACTCGCCCGTACGGTGCTCGACCGCACACCCGACACCGGTGTCTTCGACTTCGTCGATCTGGTGGCCGCGCCGTTCCCGCTCCTGGTGATCGCCGAACTGCTCGGGATTCCCGACGGTGACCGGTCCGAGTTCCGCCGCTGGTCCGACGCCACCATCGAGGCGACCGACAAGCCACCGGAGGAGACGGCCGGGGCGACCGGTGAGCTCTTCGTCTATCTGAGCCAGCACATCGATGCGAAGACCGCGGACCCCGGGGACGACGTCGTCTCCTTGCTCGTCGGCGCCGACCTCGACGGTCGCGGCCTCGACCGCGGCGAGCTGCTGATCTTCCTGCTGGCGCTGTTGGTTGCCGGCAACGAGACGACGAGGACGTTGATCTCGGGCGGGACCCAGGTGCTGTTCGAACATCCCGAACAGCGGAGGGACCTCGTCGCGGATCCGAGTCTGATTCCAACGGCGGTGGAAGAGTGCCTGCGCTGGGTGACCCCGATCCAGGCGTTCGCGCGCACCGTCGTCGCCGACACCGTCGTGGGTGGCGTCGAAGTGAAGGCACTCGATTACCTGGTGTTGCTCTACGCATCGGGGAACCGCGACGAAGCGGTGTTCGGTCCCACCGCCGATCGCTTCGACATCCGCCGCGCCGCGAATCCGCCGCACCTCGCGTTCGGATTCGGCGAACACCTGTGTCTCGGCGCCGCCTTGGCCCGGATGGAGACGCGCATCCTGTTCGAGGAGATGCTCGCGCGACATCCGGAGTACGCGGTCGCCGGCGAGCCCGAGTGGGTCGCGTCGAGTCTCGTGCGGGGCATGCACACGATGCCGCTCACGTGGCAGCCGTGACCGACGATTCGTCGCCCACCACCTTCGCGGAGTTGGTGCTCCGCCGCGCTGACGACGACACGGTCGGCCTGGTCTTCGAGGACGAACAGTGGTCCTGGCGGGAGACGGTCGCCGCGGCGCAAACACGCGCCGCGCTGCTCGGAGAGTTGCGCCGTCCCGGCCCGTTCCACGTCGGGGTGCTGCTCGAGAACGTCCCGGAGTTCGTCTTCCTCCTGATGGGCGCCGGTCTGGCCGGTGCAACAGTCGTCGGGATCAACCCGACGCGCCGCGGCGCCGAGCTGGCCCGCGACATCAACCACACCGACTGTCAGCTGATCGTGACCGACGCGGAGACGGGTCCGCTC
>JBDUBS010000666.1:0-1594 GCA_040003875.1 Acidimicrobiia bacterium
CATCAACCACACCGACTGTCAGCTGATCGTGACCGACGCGGAGACGGGTCCGCTCTTGGACGGGATTCCACTCGACCTGCCGTCCGACCGGGTCCTCGATGTCGACGGCCCGATGTACGCGGACGCGCTCGTCGCGGCGGCGCGCGCGGAAGGTGCGGGAGCGGGCTCGGCGCCGGATCCGGAGACGCTCTTCGCCCTCCTGTTCACGTCGGGCTCCACTGGCGCACCCAAGGCAGTGCGCATGACCCAGGGGCGGGCCGCCCGGTCGGTGGCGACGGCGATGTTCACGCCCGATGACGTGCTCTATTGCGCGATGCCGCTCTATCACGGCAACGCGTTGAACGCGAACGTCTTCCCGGCGCTGCGGTCGGGAGCGACGATCGTGCTCCGGCGGAAGTTCTCGGCTTCGGGGTTCCTCCCCGACGCCCGTCGCTACGGGGTCACGTTCTTCAATACCGTCGGGCGTGCCCTCAACCACATCCTGGCGACTCCTCCGAGCGCGGACGATCGCGATCATGCGATCAAGTACGTGCTCGGACCCGAGACCGCGCCCGCCGACGTCCGGGCGTTCCGGGAGCGATTCGGCCCGCCGGTCATCGAGGGCTACGGCTCCAGCGAGAACGCGATCATCTTCGTCCCCGACCGCGAGTTGCCCAAGGGTTCGCTCGGTCGGCCGCTCGACGGCATCGACGTGGTGATCCTCGATCCGGCCACCTCACTCGAGCGGCCACGTGCGCGGTACGACGAGCACGGCCGGCTCGTGAACGCGGGGGAGGCGATCGGTGAGTTGGTGAGCCGCACCGCGGCCTCGAGATTCGAGGGGTACTACAACAACCCCGAAGCCGACGCCGAGCGGACGCGCAACGGCTGGTACTGGTCGGGCGACCTCGGCTATCGCGACGAGGCCGGCGTCTTCTGGTTCGCAGGCCGGAATGCGGACTGGATCCGCGTCGACGGTGAGAACTTCGCCGCCGCCCCGATCGAACGGATTCTCGCCCGCTTCCCCGGCGCCGGTGGTGTCGCCGTCTACGCGGTGCCGGACAGTCGTACCGGCGACCAGGTGATGGCGGCGATCGAGATGCTCGCCGGGCACCGCTTCGACGCGGCGGCGTTCGGTGAGTTCCTCGGCGCGCAGCGCGACCTGGGCACGAAATGGGCGCCGCGCTACGTCCGGGTCGTCGACGCGCTACCCGTCGGTGCCACGAACAAGATCGACAAGCGTTCGTTGCGCGCGGAGAAGTGGGACACCACCGATCTCATCGTCTGGCGTCCACCGCGCACCGGTACGTACCTGACGTTCTCCGCGGCCGACGCCGAGGCGCTCCGGGCCGAGTTCGACGAGAACCAGCGCGCCAACCTGCTGCAGTAACTCCGGAACCCCCCGACCTTTGTCCCCTGGTGTACCGAGGCGGTGGGCGGGCTCAAGGGGTTGGTCGCAACGGTTGGTGTAAGTGACGGGCGTTCTCATCGTGGTTGAGGAGGTCTGTGGTGGCGGGTGGTCAGGTGCTCGTGGCGCCGGGATCGGTTCCCTGCGTGCGCAACGCATCGAGGCGCGCGTTGAGCGCCGCGATCCCGATCCCCGCCTCGGGGTCGC
>JBDUBS010000568.1:0-5279 GCA_040003875.1 Acidimicrobiia bacterium
CACGGCCCGCGCTTCGGTCACGCCGGTCCTCTCGTCGGATCGAATCCCCCACGGCAGGTCGAGCACGGTGTCGAGCCAGGTGCGGATCCACCCGTGTTCGGGGTTCTGCGCACCGGTACGTTCGAGCCGGTCGATTTCCTTGGCGATGGAGTCACGGACCGATTCGGACACCTCGGCCTCGGCCAGTCGACGGCGGTACTCCTCGACGTCGTCTTCACCGTCGTCGTCGCCGAGTTCCTTGCGAATGGCCGCGAGCTGCTGACGCAGGATGAACTCGCGCTGGTGCTGCTCCATCCCGTCGGTGACCTCGTGGCGGATCCGCTGCGTCAGCTCGTGTTCCGCGAGCAGATCACGCGCCAGGCTCAGCGCCAGCTCGACGCGGCGCTCGGGGTCAGTGGCCTCGAGCAGTTCGAGCTTGCGCTCGGACGGCAGATCGCTCCACGAGCCGAACCCGTCGGCCAGGGCTGCGGGGTCGGTGGTGGTGCGGAGCAGTTCCGGCAGCCGACGCGAACGGCGGGCCTCGGCCAACACGCCGAGCACGGCCCGTAACTCACGGCCGATCTCCTCGGTGTGCGGGGACGGAGGACCGTCGATGACCTCGTTCGCCTCCACCCAGAGGCTGGACCCGGTCCCGGACACGCCGGCGCCGAGCGACGCCCGGTGGAGGCCGCGCAGGATCGCGGCGTGGACGCCGTTGGGCAGTTCACCCGACTCCTCGACCTTGGCCACGGTGCCCACCCGGGCGTATCGGCCGTCGATCCGCGGGACGAGCAGGACCAGCCCGTCGGCATCGTTCGCCGTCGCCACCGCGGCCTTGGCCTCGTCCGAGTCGAGGGTCAGGGTGACCACCGTCTGGGGCAGGACCACGCCTGCGGTGAGGGGCAGGACCGGCAAAGCAAGCGTGTCGAGTTCGGCCATCGGGGGCTCCGATCAAAGTTGAAGGTACCTCACTCAACTCTGACCCCGCCCCACCTATTCCCGACCCCTCACCTCACATTTCCACCGCGACTTTTGGTCTGTGCGGTCGCGAAAAGACCCATACACAGACCAAAAGTCGCGGATTGAGGCGCGTGGTGGTGCTCAGGAAGGGAGGGCGGCTTCGATAGCGCTCACGAGGGCGGGGTCCTCGGGGGTGACGGTCGGGCTGAACCGGCCGACGATCTCGCCCGACGGGCTGAGGAGGAACTTCTCGAAGTTCCAGCGGATGTCGCCGGTGTGACCGTCGGCGACGTCGGGGGCCTGCTCCAACTCCTCGTAGAGCCCGTCCTTGTCGTCGCCGTTCACGTCGATCTTGGCGAAGAGGGGGAACGTCACGCCGTAGTTGACCGAGCAGAACTCCTGGATCTCGTCGGCCGTACCCGGCTCCTGCTCGAGGAACTGGTTGCACGGGAACCCGAGGACGGTGAAGCCACGGTCGCCGTAGGCGTCCTGGAGCTTCTGCAGGCCCTCGTACTGCGGGGTGAGGCCGCACTTCGAGGCGACGTTGACGACCAGCGCGGCCTTGCCCTTGTAATCGGCCAGCGACGCGTCCTGGCCGTTGAGTGCCTTCACCGGGTGGTCGTAGATCGTCATGAGTGCGCTCCTGAGCCGGGGGGACGGGTCTCGGATACTAGAGGGGTTCGCTTCAGTGCCGACGAGCCACCTTTCGGACCTGCGCGGCCATCTGCCGTTCGGCGATCGCGGTCACCGGCGCCCCGCCTTTCGCGAGTGCGAGGGTCTGCGGATCGGCAGTGATCACCTTGCGACCCTTCTCGATGCCCTTGACGATCGCCGCAGCGACCTCGCTCGCGGCCTTCGGCTTGATCCCGGCCGAGGCGGCCGCGCATTCGGGGGGCTTGAGCATGTTCTCGTGCTCGAATCCCGGGGTCAACGTGTCGCCCGGGAAGGCACACGCCACGTAGATACCCCGGTGCGCGTATTCGGCGCGCAGCGTCGCCATCAGTCCGCGCACCGCGAACTTCGCCGGCGCGTAGGCGCCGTAGCCGAACACGCCGACAAGTGCCGCGCCCGAGGACACGCCGACGAGACCACCACTCCCCCGGTCCAACATCGCGGGGAGTACCGCCCGGATCGCGTGCAGCGTGCCGAAGTAGATGAGGTCCATCTGCGAGCGGAAGACATCGTCGTCGAGGTCCTGGAAGTAGCCGGGATGGGACACTCCGGCGCAGGTGATCAGGAGATCGCACGCGCCCGACCGCGCCGTCAGCTCCAAGACTGCCGCGTCGAGCGCGGCGGAGTCGGTGACGTCGGCCGCGACCCACGCGGCGTCGTGACCGATGTCGGCAGCCGCGGCTTCCAGCACCGATTCGGTACGCGCCACGAGCGAAACCCGCCCGCCGCGTTCGGCAACCAGCCGTCCGGTCTCCAACCCGATGCCTTGTGATCCCCCGGTGACGACGACGTGCTTGCCCGACAACTCCATACCGGGAGTCTGCCGCAACCGTCGCGTTGGGTGCTCAGTGCGGCGCGATCATCTCCTCGGGACGCACAACGCGGTCGAAATCCTCGGCCGAGATGGTGCCGAGGCTCATCGCCGCCTCCCGCAACGTGGTGCCCTCGTGGTGGGCCTTCTTCGCGATCTCGGCGGCCTTGTCGTAGCCGATGACCGGGTTGAGGGCAGTCACGACCATCAGCGATTCGTCGACGTACTGCTTGATCTGCGCGAGGTTCGGCTCCAGCCCGTCGACGCAGAACTCGCGGAAGTTGCGACATGCGTCGGTGAGCAGGTCCACCGAGTGCAGGTAGTTGAAGATCATCACCGGCTTGAAGACGTTGAGCTCGAAGTTGCCCATCGAACCGGCGACGCCGACGGCGGCATCGTTGCCGAGCACCTGTACGCAACACATCGTGAGCGCTTCGGACTGGGTCGGGTTCACCTTGCCCGGCATGATCGAGCTGCCCGGCTCGTTCTCGGGCAGGAGCAACTCGCCGAGTCCGGCTCGCGGTCCGGAGCCGAGCCACCGCAGGTCGTTGGCGATCTTCATGAGCGATACCGCGAGGGTCTTGATCGCACCGTGGGCGAAGACGAGGTCATCGTGGGCCGCAAGCGCGGCGAACTTGTTGGCGGCCGACCGGAACGGCAGCCCGGTGAGCTCCGCGATCTTCGCCGCCGCCCGGTCCGCGAACTCGGGATGCGTGTTGAGGCCGGTGCCGACCGCGGTGCCTCCGATGGCGAGCTGGTAGAGACCGGTCACGGCCTGGTCGATGCGCACGAGGTCGGCATCGAGCTGGGCGACGTAACCGGAGAACTCCTGACCCAAGGTCAGCGGCACCGCATCCTGGAGGTGGGTGCGCCCGATCTTGACGATGCCCGAGAACTCCTCGGCCCGGCGGTGCAGCGAGTCGCGCAGTGCAGTGACCGAGGGCACGAGGCGATGCACCACTTCTTCGACCGCGGCGACGTTCATCGCGGTCGGGAAGGTGTCGTTGGACGACTGCGACATGTTCACGTGGTCGTTCGGGTGCACCGGCGACTTCGATCCCAGCTCGCCACCGCACAGCTCGATGGCGCGGTTCGAGATCACCTCGTTCACGTTCATGTTGGTCTGGGTCCCCGAACCGGTCTGCCACACGAACAATGGGAAGTGGTCGGTGAGCGACCCGGCGATGACCTCGTCGGCCACGGTCACGATCGGCGCACACACGTCGTCGGTCATCTTTCCGAGGTCGCGATTCACGAGCGCGGCAGCCTTCTTGAGCACCGCCATCGAACGGATCACCGCAGTCGGCATGCGGTCGCCGGCGACGGAGAAGTGGTGGAGCGACCGTTCCGTTTGCGCGCCCCAATAGCGGTCGCGCGCCACGAGGATCGGTCCCATGCTGTCGGTCTCGACGCGCTGCGTGGCGGTCGGCTCCATCGTGGCCCTCCTCGGCCTCCGGCCCCCGTGACCCGGCGGCGCCATCTCTGCTCGCGGACGGTAGCGCGAGCCTCGAAGCGGCTACCGATCGAGAACGGCGACGACCTCGACGTGGCTGGTGTGCGGGAACAGCTCGACCGGCGTCGCCTCGGTGAGGCGGTAACCCTCGGCGGCGAGCAGCCCGACGTCCCGAGCCAACGCGGCGGCGTCACAGGCGACGAGCACCACGCGGCTCGCGTCGGTACCGGCGATGTGGTCGACGACCTCGGCGCCGAGGCCGGCGCGACTCGGGTCCGCGATCACGACGTCGGCGGGCACCGGATCCCATCGGGAGATGTCGGCGCGATCCACTTTCACGTTGTCGGCGGCGAGGTTGTAGCGGGCGTCCTTGACCGCGGCCGGATTGCCCTCGACCGCGAGCACCCTCCGGTTCTTGGTGGCGACGGTGCCGGCGAAGAGCCCGACCCCTGAGTACAGGTCGACCACGGTCTCCGCGGTGTCGGGCACCGCGGCCTTCACCAGTGCAGCGAGCGCGTCCGCTCCGTCGGCCCGGGTCTGGAAGAACGACGTGGCCGAGATGCGCCAACGTCGACCGGCCGCCTGCTCGGCGAACATCGCGGTCCGTCCGCCTTCCAGATCGTCGGCGCCGATCGTCACGACGTCGTCGGGGAGGATCAAGTAGCGGGTGGTCGGGAAGGCGATGACCAGCCGCTCGCCGGTACGCGAGCCGCAACGGATCTCGGCCTCCTTCACCGCATCGAACTTCGCGTCGGCGATGAGCGACTCGATGAGCGGGTGCGCGACGAGACACGAGTCGACGAGCACCGGATCGTGCGAATACGCCCGCCGGAACGCCGGCCGGCCCTTGACCATCAGCACGCGCACCGAAGTCCGGAAGTTCTCGTCAGGCAACACAACCGGGTCGCGCACCAACGACGCTGCGTCCGGCAACTTGGCGATGCGGGTGAGGGCGTCGACGACGATGTCACGGCGGTACCCCGGCTGGGCCGACGGATCGATGTGCTGCCATTCGCAGCCCCCGCAGCCGGCAGCCACGTGCGGGCACGGAGGCGCGACCCGGTTCGGCGACGCCTCGAGCACCTCGAGGATCCGACCGCGCGCGAACGTCTTCTTCGCGTTGAAGATCTCGACCTTCACCCGCTCGCCGGGAATCGCGCCTTCCACGAGTACGACGCGGCCATCGGCGTCACGCGCCAACGCCTCGCCGCCCGCGACGACCTTGTCCGGAACCAGTTCCATCAATCCCGCTCCTGGCCCTGCACTCGTGCCGTCTTCGCTCCGCTCTTGGCCACGGGCGTTACCTGACCAACGGCTTGTACTTGATGCGGTGGGGTTGATCGGCTTCGGCACCGAGACGCTTGTGGCGCTCGACCTCATAGTCGGAGAAGTTGCCCTCGAACC
>JBDUBS010000608.1:0-1587 GCA_040003875.1 Acidimicrobiia bacterium
CCGACGATCGCGCCCGCCGAAACGCCAGTCGAGTCCCCCTCACGACCGGTCACCGACGACGGTGACCACGACCGCTTCTCGCATTACGCCCGCAAGGAAGACGTGACCCGCGCGTACGTGACCGGCGAGGCCATTGTCGCGTTGTGTGGCAAGAAGTGGGTCCCGACACGAGATCCCAAGGGCTACCCGATCTGTCCGACGTGCAAGGAACGCAAAGAAGCCGGCTGGAAGATCTGACGTGCGGGTCGCGCGCGCGTTCGCGTTCGTGGATCTTTCGGGATTCACGCAGTTCACCGATCTGCACGGTGACGACGAGGCGGTGGCGGTCCTCACGCAGTTCCGCTACGCGTTGCGGGCGACGGCATCTGACATCGGGGTGCGGATCGCGAAGTGGCTCGGCGACGGCGCAATGCTCGTCTCGGTCGACACCGTGACCCTGGTGGAGGCGACCGTGTCGCTCGCCGACCGGTTCGCCGACGATGGTCTGCTCCCACTGCGCGCCGGGGTCGCCGCGGGCGACGTGATCCTCTTCGAGGGGGACGACTACACCGGGGGTGCGATCAACCTCGCCTCCCGTCTCTGCGATCTCGCGCAACCGCTCGAAGTGCTCGCGACCGTCGACGTCGGTGAGCAGGTTCCCGAGGGCATTGCTGCGGTCCCGGCCGGCACCCATCTGATTCCGGGGTTGCACGTGCCCGTGGAGCTGGTGCGACTCGTCCATGCATCTCGTTTCGAGGTCACGGGCGAGGTCCCGCTGCCGCGCAGCTGACCGGGCCCGGTTCCGGGATGCCTCACTACGCTCTGGCGCCATGACGACCGCCATGAACACGCTCGAGTTGACCGTCGACGGCCACGTCGGCCGGTTGACGCTCAACCGGCCCGACAAGCTCAACAGCTTCACCATCGAAATGTGGCGGGAGCTGCGGGAGTTGGGTCAGCGACTCGTCGCGGATCCCGGGGCCATCCGGGCGTTGGTGGTGATCGGGGCCGGTCGCGCCTTCTCCAGTGGCATCGACACGTCGGTGTTCTCGGGTGGTGGCGACGACGGCATCGCCGGTGGCCCAGACGCCGGGACCCGACACCCGGACCCGCTGGTCGACGGCATCATGCGAACCCAGGAGTCGTTCTCGTGGCTCGAGGACGCGCCCTTCGCCACGATCGCGGCGGCCCGCGGCTTCGCGCTCGGCGCGGGGCTGCAGATCGCGCTCGCATGCGACATCCGCATCTTCGCCCACGGGATCAGCGTCGGATTACTGGAGCACAAGTACGGGATCATCCCCGACCTCGGCGGCACGCAGCGGCTCCCGCGCATCGTCGGCGCGGGCAAGGCGAAGGAGATGATCTTCACCGCGGCGCGGATCGACGGCGACGAGTCGCATCGCATCGGACTCTGCGAGCAACTCGTTCCCGACGAGGAGTTGGAGACCACCGCGCTGAAACTCGCGGCGCGGATCGCGGCGCAGCCGCCGCTCGCAGTGCGCGAAGCGAAGCGTGCGGTGAACGCCAGCTTCGACCTGCCGATCGCCGACGGCCTGCGCGTCGAGGCCGAGGCGCAGGGTGTGTGCCTTCCGTCCCAGGACATGAAAG
>JBDUBS010000544.1:0-5259 GCA_040003875.1 Acidimicrobiia bacterium
GCCGTACGCAGGTCCCGTCATGGGCAGGTAGAGATCGCCGAGCGCGACGCGGCGCGCGGGCATGTGCTTGCGCGTGTGGCGCACCACCATCTCGGCCAGGATCATCTACTCGTCAGTTCGGTTGAGACGCACTTCTCGGATGTCGGACGCGTGCCCCGAGCGCAGCGGTACCCCGCAGAACCTCAACGCCGTGAGGTCAGCGGAGCGTGGCCCGTCCGGCCCGGTCCGGAGGACCAGGAGGACAAGGGAAGTTACAGACGGTCCACGATCGCCTGGGCGAACTCGGAGCACTTGACCTCGGTCGCTCCGTCCATCTGCCGGGCGAAGTCGTAGGTCACGACCTTGTCGCCGATGGTCGCTTCAAGCGCGCGCACGATGTCGTCGGCCGCGTCCTGCCAGCCGAGGTGCTCGAACATCATCACGCCCGAGAGCAGGAGCGAACCCGGGTTCACCTTGTCCTGGCCCGCGTACTTCGGTGCGGTTCCGTGGGTCGCCTCGAAGATCCCGTGGCCGGTGACGTAGTTGATGTTGCCGCCCGGGGCGATGCCGATCCCACCGACCTGCGCCGCAAGTGCGTCACTCAGGTAGTCACCGTTCAGGTTGGTGGTCGCGATCACGTCGAACTCGTCGGGGCGGGTGAGTACTTGCTGCAACGTGATGTCGGCGATGGCGTCCTTCACCAGGATCTTGTCCCCCGGGTCGCCGCCGCAGTCGTCCCAGCCGACCGCGACGTCCGCGAACTCCTCGCGGGTCAGCTCGTAGCCCCACTTCATGAACGCGCCTTCGGTGAACTTCTGGATGTTGCCCTTGTGCACGATCGTCACCGACTTGCGGTGCTTGCGCACCGCGTATTCGATCGACGCGCGGATCAGTCGCTTCGAACCGGTCTCGGAGATCGGCTTGATGCCGATACCGGAGTCGGGCCGGATGTCCCAACCCATCTGGTCCTTGAGCATCTCGATGAGCCGCTTCGCCTCGGGCGTGCCTTCCTCCACCTCGAGCCCCGCGTAGATGTCCTCGGTGTTCTCGCGGAAGATCACCATGTCGACCTTCTCGGGATGCTTCACCGGCGACGGCACCCCCGTGAACCACCGCACCGGCCGCAGACACACGTAGAGGTCGAGGATCTGGCGCAACGCGACGTTGAGCGAGCGGATACCGCCACCGATCGGCGTGGTCAGCGGGCCCTTGATACCGATGAGGTATTCACGGAACGAGTCGACGGTCGCCTCGGGCAGCCAGTCGCCGGTCTCGTCGAACGCCTTCTGGCCCGCGAGCACCTCGGTCCAGCCGACGTGCTTGCCGTGCTTGGCCGCGGCCGCGTCCATGACCAGTTGGGCCGCCGGCCAGATGTCGACGCCGGTGCCGTCTCCCTCGATGAACGGGATGATCGGCTCGTCGGGCACGTTGAGCGATCCGTCGGCGTTCTGCGTGATCTTCTCGGGCATCGGATTCCTTTGGTTCGAGTCGGAGGTTGGCGGGAGGTGCGGCGCTCGTTCAGGCCGTGAGCGCGACGATGAGCAGCGTGACGACGAAGACGAGGACGACCGCCCCGATCATTGCGTAGATCGTCGCACCCGGGAACGGGCTCGGACGATCCGGGCCGAAGTCGGCGGTGAGGCCGCACTCAGGACAACGGTCGTCGGGTGACTTCTCGTAACCGCACTGCAGACAGGGAACGGTCACACGCTCACGCCCGCATTGCGTTCCGCGATCTCCACCAGGTTGCGAAAGAGCATCGCGATCGTTGTCGGTCCCACCCCACCCACGCGTGGGGTGATCCATCCGGCGACGGCTTCGCACGCGACGTCGACGTCGGGCAGGAGCTTGCGGCCCTCGTACCGGACGCCACCACCGACCACGACACAACCAGGTGTGATGTGTTCGGGTCGCAGGATGCCCGGGACCCCGGCGGCGGCGATGACGATCTCGGCCCGCTTGGTGTACTCGGGCCAGTCGGCCACCCCGGTGTGGACCACCGTGACCGCTGCGTTGGCGGTCGGTCGCTTCTGCGAGAGCAGGAGCGCGAGCGGCCGGCCCAGCGTGGCCCCCCGACCGAGAATGCAGACCTCTCGACCGGCCACCGGGATCTCGTAGAACGCGAGCAACGCCTCGATTCCTGCCGGCGTGCACGGCACCGGGCACGGCATCGACAGCGCGAGTCGGCCGAGGTTCAGCGGATGGATACCGTCGACGTCCTTGTCGGGGTCGAGGGTGAACAGCGCGGCCTCGAAATCGATGTGCGACGGCGGCGGGTACTGGAACAGGACCGCGTCGACGGACTGGTCCTCGTTGAGTTGCTGGACCGCGTCGAGTACCTGGGCCTGGGTCGCGTCCACGGCGAGGTGCATGTCGACCGAGTGACAGCCCAACTCCGCCGCCTTGGCGTGCTTCATCCCCACGTACCGCGCACTCGCGTCATCCGCACCGACGAGCAGGGTCGCGAGTCCCGGTGTGTGTCCCGCCGCAAGGAGCGCGGTGATGCGCGGCCCGAGATCGGCGAACACTGCGTCGGCAACCGGTCCCCCCGGCATGAAGGTGGCCATCATTCCCCCTCTTGGCCCTTCGGGCGGGGCCGGTCGGGCCACACTCGGCGCGAGCCACGCCGGTGCAACGGATGCAACGCCTCGCTCATCAGTGGAGGAAGTGGCGTTCGCCGGTGAAGACCATGGCGAGGCCGAGTTCGTCGGCGCGGGTGATGACCTTCTCGTCGCTCACCGAGCCGCCGGGTTGCATCACCACTGCGACGCCTGCCGATGCGGCCGCCTCGACGCCATCGGGGAAGGGATAGAACGCGTCCGACGCGCTCGCGCCGCCGACCGCGCGACCGGCCGCCTTCTTGGCCGCGATCTCGCCGGACTCCACCCGGTTCTGCTGACCGGCGCCGATACCGACGGCCTGGCCGTCCTTCACCAGCACGATCGCGTTCGACTTCACGTGGCCACAGATCCGCCACGCCAGCTCGGCGTCGGTCCACTGCTCGGCCGTCGGCGCGACCTTCGTGGCGACCTTCCAGTCGTCGCGGCCGGCAGCGAAGTGGGCCGCGTCCTGCACCAGAAACCCACCGCTGATCTGACGGAACTCCCGGGCCGCACCCGTCGGTACCGGTGCCTCGAGCAGCCGGGTGTTCTTGCGCTTCGCCCGCAGCGCGTCGAGCGCACCGGGCGAATACCCCGGCGCGATCACGACGTCGGCCTGAGGTCCGGCTGCCATCAGCGCCGCGGTCGCGTCGTCGATCGGGCGGTTGAACGCCACGATCCCACCGAAGGCCGACCGCTCGTCACACTCGAGTGCCCGTCGGTAGGCCGTCACGAGATCGTCGGCAACCGCGACACCACACGGGTTGGCGTGCTTGATGATGGCGCACACGGCTCGGTCCCCCAGATCGTGCGCCAACTTCCACGCCGCCTCGGTGTCGTAGAGGTTGAGGTAGCTGAGTGCGAGCCCGCTGTGCTGCACCATGGCGTCCCACCAACTCGACGTGCCCACCTCGCGGTAGCGGGCACCGTGCTGGTGCGGGTTCTCGCCGTACCGCAGCGTCTCGTCGGTCCGCGCGAGCGGCACGATGAGGTGGTGTGGGAGCGCCTCGCCGACCTGGAGCCACTCCACGATCGAGGCGTCATACGCCGCAGTGCGAGCGAAGGCCTCGAGCGCCAACTCGCGCCGCAACCCGTCGGACAACGCGCCGTCGGCACGGAGTTCGGCGAGGACCGCCTCGTACTGGTCCGGATTGGTCACGACTCCCACGTGCTCGTGATTCTTCGCCGACGCCCGCACCATCGCCGGACCGCCGATGTCGATGAGTTCGATCGAAGGATTGTTCGAGAACGGATAAAGGTTCGAGACCACGAGATCGAACGGCTCGATCCCGTACTCGGCCATGTCGGCGCGGTGTGCCTCGTTGGTGGGATCGGCGAGCAGGCCGCCGTGGATCTTCGGGTGCAGCGTGACCACGCGGTGGTCGAGGATCGCCGGAACACCGGTGATGTCGGCGACATCGGTGACGGGGATGCCCGCCTCGGCGATCGCCTTCGCGGTGCCTCCACTCGACACCAGCGCCACGTCGAGCTCGTGCAAGGACCGTGCGAACTCCACGATCCCGGTCTTGTCGTAGACGGATAGCAGCGCGCGCATCAGCGTTCCTCTTCGATGAGTTGTCGGAGCACCGACGGATACAGACGACGTTCCACGTCCTTGATTCGTTCGTGCAGGCTCGCCACGGTGTCGTCGACGAGGACCGGCACGGCCTCCTGGGCGAGGATCGGACCGTCGTCGACGTCGAGCCGTGCGTAGTGCACGGTGCAGCCGGTGACCTTGACGCCGGCGGCGAAGGCCTCCTCCACCGCGTGCCAACCCTTGAAGGCAGGCAGCAGGGCGGGATGGGTGTTGACGATCCGGTCCGGGTACGCGTCGTGGATCGGCTTCTCCAGGATGGTGCCGAACCCGGCCATCGCGACGAGGTCCACCTCGTGGCGGGCGAGCACGTCCACCACCTCGTGGGTGTACGCGACCCGGTCGAAATCTGCTCCGTAGCTCGACCGGAGCACCGTCTCGGCCGGCACTCCCGCCACTTCTGCACGTTTGGTGGCGGTGCACGGGCGGTCGACGATCACCACCACCACGGGCAGGTTCGCGTCCAGAAAGGCTTGAAGAATTGTGCCGCTCCCTGACGCCAGGACTCCGATCCGCATTGCCAGCCAACCTACCTGTTGCTGCCGCCCGGGCCCCGGGTCGTTCCGCCCGGCTCCGATGCCGCGCGTCGCACGCCGTGAGGTGGGAAGGTGACACGGTTCGAACGACGCTGGAGGACCCGTGAAATCAAAACCGACCCGAGCGGAGATCGTGATCATGGCCGCCGGAGCCGCCGGCCTGATCTTCTCGCTCTTCGCGTTCTACTCCGCGCCGGTCGGTGACCTCAGCGTGAACGCGTGGGACACCGGCCTGTTCCCGATTGCGACCTATCCGGCACTCGCCGGCGTGCTCTCCGGTGGGGTCGTGGCCCTCCGCCGCTTCGCCGGTCTCCACTTCTCCGCGACCGTCGGTGGCTTCACGTGGCTGCAGATCCACCTGCTCCTGGCGATCTTCGCCGGCCTGGTCATGGGTGGCTACCTCATCGCGAACAAGAGCGGGGCCGACTTCGGCATCGGCTTCTGGGGGATGCTCGTTGCGACCGGCGCGCTGATCGCCGGCGCCGTCATGTTGAAGAACGAGTGGCCCTATGTCAAGCCGCGGCGTGGTTGAGGCGTTGGTGTCCTCCGT